>NZ_CAXTAZ010000014.1:0-78738 GCF_964242715.1 uncultured Enterovirga sp. | reverse complement strand
GGCCGGCCACGAAGGAGATGGAGCCCTGGACGAGGCTCAGGAGCGACGTGTTTCCGGTCGCGCCCGGCTGGTAGACCATCTCGTTCAAGACCATCCTGGCCGAGGACGAGAGGCTGAAGGTGGTGCCGTCGATGACGACGAGGGCAAGGCTCGCGCCCCGGTCCGTCTGGACGGTATCGCCCTTGTAGACGAGGTCGCCGACATTCAGGACGACGGCCACGCCGTTGCGGACCGCCGTCGCGCCGCCCGAGACCGCCTCGACCCGTCCGATCGCCTGCGGCGCCGGAGCGCCGCCGGCCTGGGCATAGCGCTCGCCCTGATCCGAGAGCGTGAGCGACTCGATCACGTCTGCGGTGAGCGCCGCGCCGTCCGGCGATTTCAGCTCCGGGCGGCGGCCCGGGCGAAAATAGTCATGAATGACGAGGTGGTCACGCTCATCGATGACGACGAGATCGAAGCCGACCCGATGATATGCGCCCTGGAAGAGGAGATGTGCGCTCGGAACGACGAGGCTGTCGTCCGAGTCGGCGGTGAGGACCGTCTCTCGTCCGCCGGCCGGAAGTCCGCCGGCCGGTCGCCCGAGAAGGAGGTCATCGATGCTCTGCAGCACGTTAGGTACCACCCGCTTAGGCCCGCGACACCGAGTGTCCGCGGTCTGGTTCGAACCGACCGCGCCAGGGCGCTACGACGGGTACGGCCTAAGCGGACGGAGGGAGCGAGCCTCGTTGCGATTTTGCTTAGCAGAAGCTTTGGAACAATCCAGCGCCTAGTGGCTTACGTCCAATTCTTTCCTTGATCGCTCGGGCTAAGCTTCCGCAGCTACAGGTGGGTTCGAGTTGAGCCTCAGTCATTCGTGCCACTACGTGAGCGGCAGGCGGTGATCCCCCCTCACCTCGTGCATGTCGTACCTCCCCGGGGCAGGCGGGGTTTGCCGGCGAAAGGCGGGCAGTAAGCGTCGAAACGTCGCACAACCGTTCGGAGCGAACCACATTAGCTCGCTCGCCGGCCGTGCGCTGCCACGACGGTGCGACAGCGGAGCAGGGGGCCCTGTGGTGGCGGCCGCTCGGCAACCGCCTCTCAACGGGTCGCGAATTTGAAGGTCAGCGCGCCTCGAGCCTGGAATCCCGGACTGCGATCGAGATCGAGATACTTCGTGTAGCGAACGTCGAAGACGTTCGAGAGGGTCACGTCCGCTCGGATCGCATCGCTGTAGTCGTAGGCCGCGAAGAGATCGACCAGCGTGTATTGCTTGGTGTTCGGGATGATGGTGCTGGCCGGGACGTTCTTGCGCGCGTCGTTGTAGACGATGCGGGTCCCGACGGTCAGCCTGCGATCGAGAAAGCGCAGGCCGACCGTGCCGGCCACCTTGTCCGGCGGGATCGTCAGGAGCGTGACCTTGGTTTGAGCATTCTCGCCTTCCGTATGGGAATAGGCGAGCGACGCGAAGCCATCGCCCCAATCATAGGCCGCCTCCACCTCGACGCCCGACAGGTTGGCCCGCGCAATGTTCACGTATTGCTGCGCCTGGAGCGGTATCTGGCACGGCCCGAACGGGGCCCTCCGTCCGGCGCAGAGCGCGTTCAGCGCGACGCTCGGCGTGACCGCGTAGTAGTTGATCGGCCCGACGCCCTGGATGTTGATGAAGTCGTCGACCTCGTTCGTGAAGACGACGGCCTTGGCCCGGAACGCATCGCCCCGGCGGAGCACATCGTCGAACTTCAGGTTGATGCCGCCCTCGAGATTGTGGGCCGTCTCGGGCCGCAAAGCCGTGTTGGGAAGGATCTGGAAGGCCGGGAAGGGATGATTTCCCGAGATGAGCGTCTCGCTGATGGCGGGAGCCCGGTAGCCCTCGGCATAGGTGCCGAAGACCTCGAACCACGGGAACGGCGACACACCGATCGTGCCGCGCGGGGACACCCGGGTGCCTTCGGACGAGAAGGGGCCGCCCGACAGCGAGTAGGAATCGTAGCGCACCGCTCCGACCGCGCGAAGCCAGCCGCCGAACCTCATTTCGTCCTGGATGAAGGCTCCGGTCAGGTCGCGCCGTCCTGACGGCGTGAAGGCGCCCGTGAACCCGCCGGCCTGGTCGGTGGTGGTCACCGTGTCGAACACCCCGTCCCCGCCGAAGGTGAAGGCGTGGCTGACCGGCCCCGTGTCGAAGCGGGACGTGTTGAAGATGTCGAAGCCGGAGGTCCGGAGATCCACGCTGATCTGGCGGCCGGGCCGTGCGCCGAGCTGCGTATAGGTCGTGGTCGGGTTCAGGAGCGTCCGGAGGTCGTAGGTCGAGGTGTAATAGCCTTTGATGCTGAGATCGATCAGCGGCATGTCGGGCGGGGTGAAGCGATAGCCGAGCGTGTAGGTGTCGGTATCCAGGGCCGACTGGAAGCGTGAGCCGGTCTGGGATGTGCCGTTATTCGTGAAGTCGAACTTCTGGATGAGTGCCGTCGCGGTGAGCTGATGGCCCTCGGCCGGATTGGCCGTGATCTTGACATTGCCTGACCGGAGCTCGCTGTCGGTGTCCCGGATCAGGATGCCGGCCCCGTCGCGGTAGACGTAATTGTCGCGATAGACGAACTGGCCGAAGGCCGTCGCGGCGTTGTTCGGGAGCCGAACGCCGGCCGAGGTCGAGTTCACGACGCCGTAGCCGTTCGTGCCGGCGCCGATCCGCTGCACGACGCCCGCCATCTCGTCGGGCTTCAGGATGTCGTCGATGCCTCGGGTCCGGAAGGACACCACGCCGCCGATGGCGCCGGACCCGTAGATGGTCGAGACCGGCCCCCGGGTGATGTCGATGCCGCCCACGAGTTCCGGGTCGAGATAGAAGACGCCGTTCGCCCCATGGCCGGTCGACTGGAAATTCTGCCGCGCGCCGTCCACCAGCACGTTCACGCGCCCGAAATCCTGGAGCCCGCGGATGTTGATCGCCTGGGCCGGGTCGTTCCGGCTCTCCTGCGTGGTGACGCCCGGCACCTGCTGCAGGATGTCGGAGATGCGGGAGGGCTGGATCGCGTCGAGCTGGTCACGCGAGACGACGCTCGCGCCACCGAGCGCGTCGATCGCCGTGGTCTCCGTCTTGGTGGACGTGACGGTGATCTCGTCGAGCGGCGTGCCGATCGACGGCAGGCCGGCATCGCGCCCCGTGTTGCGGGCACGCGCGGTGGTGGCCGGCCCGGTCGGTCGCGGTGTCGCCACCCGCGGCCGCGGCCTCTGCACCGCCGGGGCGTCGATGGTGACGGGCGGAAGCGCATTCGCGGCCGGCGGAGACGCCGTGGGCCCCGCTTCAGGCGGCCCCGCCGTCTGTGCCTGGGCGACTGCCACGGCGAGAGCCGAGACGCCGAGAAGTGCAGCAATGCGATACGCGGCAAACATGATGGGATCCCGAGGAGCGAGCGACGACTTGGCTGGCTTGCTCGGCGACGGCCTTGCTGGCTGGCTGCGGCGGCCGCATCGGCGGCCGTGCAGATCGTCTCCGGATTCGCATGCAGAAGGTCAACAACGATCTTCTGTAACTTGAACAGTTCTAAATCTAGGGACGCCGCGTTTCAGTTTAGACCCGGTCGAGAACCACGACTAAGCGATTGTCTCTTCTCCGATACGGTCCGGACTTGCCGGGCTCGGGCCGACGTGGTCTGTTTCGAAGTCGTGACACATGCGGCCGCGGTGTTGCCGATCCGACACGAACCTTGCCGTCAGCCGGGTCCGACGGCGCTGCGCTGGGGCAGGAGGAAGGGGCGGCCGGCGGCCGGAACCGCGCCGACCGTGAGGCCGACCCCGAAAACGCCTTGCACCACGTCGTCCACGATGACGTCGGCCGGTGTGCCTCGCGTCACGACCCGACCCGCTGCCATGACGACGATCTCGTCGGCGAAGGCGGAGGCGAGATTGAGATCGTGCAGCACGGCCAGGATCGCCACGCCCTCGTCCGCGAGCGAGGCCGCGGCCTCGAGGAGCGAGAGCTGGTGTTTCAGGTCCAGGCTCGCGATCGGCTCGTCGAGAAGGAGAACCTGCCGGTCCGCGACGGTGCGGCCGGCCATCAGCTGGGCCAGGACCCGGGCGAATTGCGTCCGCTGCTGTTCGCCGCCGGACAGGCTCTGATACGTCCGGTACGCGAGGTGGGCCACGTCGGCCCGGTCCAGCGCATCGGCGAGGATCCCGGCCCGGTCGCGCGAGGTCAGTCCGCGGCCGATCCCATCCAGGCCGAGCCGGGCGACCTCGCCGGCCGTGAACGGAAAAGCGAGGCGCGAGGCCTGCGGCAGCACCGCCCGGCAACAGGCGAGGCGCCAGGGCTTCATGGTCTCCACGGCGACGCCGCCATAAGAGACCCGACCGGCACTGGGCCGGAGCTCGCCGGACAGGAGCCTGACGAGGGTCGACTTTCCGGCCCCGTTCGGACCGACCACGACGGCGATCCGGCCTGCCTCGGCTTCGAGGGTGACGTCGTCGACCAGCACCTTTCCGCCGATCCGGTAGCTGACGCGCTGTGCGGCCAGAAGGGCGGTCACGAATCGAGGCTCGTATTCTGGCGCAGCAGGAGCCACAGGAAATACGGCGCCCCGATCAGGGCCGTGACGATGCCGATCGGAAGCTCGGCCGGGGCGACCAGGGTCCGGGCGGCCATGTCGGCCGCGAGCAGAAGCCCGCCCCCGAGGAGGGCCGAGGCCGGGAGCAGAAGCCGGTGATCCGGCCCCGCGACCAGGCGGATGACGTGGGGCACGACGAGACCGACGAAGCCGATCAGGCCGGCGGTCGCGACGGCCGCCCCGACCGCGAGCGCGACGGCGAGGATCGTCAGCCGTTTCACGCGCTCGACCGGGATGCCGAGATGAAAGGCCTCGGCTTCGCCGAGGATCAGCGCGTTCAAGGCCCGGGCCAGAACCATCGCGAGGGCGAGCGCCGCACCGATCAGCGGCGCCACGACCCAGAGCTTGCTCCAGGTGGCCCCGCCGATCGATCCCATCGTCCAGAAGGTGAGGTCGCGGAGCTGCCGGTCGTCGCTGAGAAAGGCCAGGAACCCGGTCCCGGAACCGGCGAGTGCGGCGAGCGCTACGCCGGCCAGGAGCATAGTCGCGACGGATGTCCGCCCGCGCCGGGTCGCGATCGCATAGAGGATGAGGGTCGCAGCGAGCGCCCCGGCGAAGGAAGCCGCCGGAAGGACCGCGAATGGCAGCGGCCCCGGTGACGCCGTGAACCGGTGCCCGAGCACGATCACGGCGGCGGCCGCGAGAGCGGAGCCGGACGAGACCCCGACGAGCGCAGGATCCGCCAGCGGGTTCCGGAAAAGACCTTGCAGGAGGGCTCCCCCGGTCGCCAGTGCCGCGCCGACGAGGAGCCCGACGAACATGCGGGGCAGGCGGATGTCGAGGACGATGATCGCATCCCGCATCAGCGAGGGATCGCCGCGCGCCGCCTCCCGCCCGACCCAGAGCACCTCGGCGACCCGCCCGACCCGCAGCGGGACCGCCCCGATGCCGAGCGAAAGGACCGCGATGGCGGCGACGCCCAAGGCGAGCGCCCCGAGCACCAGCTCAGGGCGTGCGGACCACGTTGCCCGACCGGCTGCGTCTCGTGCGGCTGGGCGGCTGCCGACGAGGCTCACTCCTCCCGCAGTCCGGGATGGAAGGCCCGCATGAGGTCGCGGGCCGCCTCCGGCGTGCGCGGGCCGAAGCCGAGGAGGTAGAGCCCGTCCATCGCGACCAGCCGCCGCTCCCGCGCCGCCGGAACCTGCGACAGGGCTGGTCCGTCGAAGAGGCCGGCCGGGGGCGAACCGCCCGGGCCGACGCTCAACATCACGACCACGTCCGGCCGGGCGGCCACGATCGCCTCGTCCGTCATGGCCTTGTAGCCGTCGATCCCGGCCGCGGCATTCTCCGCCCCGGCGAGCGCCAGCATCCCGTCCGCGGTCGTGTTGCGGCCGCCGACCATGGTGCGTCCGCCCTGCAGGGAGAGGATGAAGAGCGCCCGGATCTTCCGGGCAACCTTGCCGCGCGCCACGGCAAGCGCGGCGAAATGCTGGGCCGTCCTGTCGGCGAGGAGACGGCCGGCCTCGCCCCGGCCGATCGCGCCGGCGACGGTCTCGATCCGGGCCGCGACCCCGGACTCGGTGGGCTGGTCGGGCACGACGGTGACGGGAACGCCCGCTTCCCGCACGATCCGCAGAATATCGGGCGGTCCCGCACCCTCGATGGCGAGGACCAGATCCGGCCGGGCGGACAGGATGCCTTCGGCCGAGAGCTGCCGCAGGTAGCCGACATTCGGCTTCGTCCGCAGCGCCTCGGGCGGATGGATGCTGGTCGTGTCCAGCGCAACGACACGATCTCCCGCCCCGAGATCGTACAGGATCTCCGTCACGGCCCCGCCGAGGGAGACGATCCGGGCCGGCGGCGGCTCGCGCAACTCGGCTGCCTTCGACCCGAGAGGGGCTGCGACAAGCATCCCGAGCATCAGCACGGCTCGGACGAGGGAGCGATGCGCGGTCCGGCGGCGGGGCGGGGGGTCGGGAAGGGTCATTTGGTGAGAAGAAGCTTGCCGCTCTGCGTCAGGCGCAGCCGGTAGTTTTCGCCCCGGTGGACCAGCACGACCTCGCGGCTGCCGCCGAACAGGGCCACCGTATCGACCGATTTCGGCTGCTGGCCAGTACGGCTGCCCCGATCCGGGTCGATCTTCTGTTCTGGAGACTGTTCAACCATCGAGTCTTCGCATCTCTGATAAGAATCAGGCGCACAAAGTCAGATTAGAACAATGAAAAACAAGAATTCTGCACGCGCTAGTCTCATAGGGTTCGGTGGGAGCGTTGACAACCTCGAAGGTCAGGAGCCATGAACACCTCGCCCGCTGCCCCTCGGTCGGTCGGAGCAAGGGAGATCTGCGATGTTCATCGCCATGAATCGGTTCAAGGTGTTCAAGGACGCGACGTCCGACTTCGAGGCGGTCTGGCGCAACCGCGACAGCCAGCTTCACGAGATGAAGGGCTTCATGACCTTCCACCTGCTCCGCGGCCCCGAAGCCGAGGATCACGTCCTGTATTCATCCCACACCACATGGCGCACCAAGGCCGATTTCCAGGCCTGGACGAATTCCGAGCAGTTCCGAAAGGCCCATGCGCGTGCACCGGGCACGAAGCCGCTCTTCGCCGGCCATCCCCAATTCGAGGGGTTCGAGACGGTTCAGTCGCTGGGCGATCTCGGCCAGGCGGAAGCCGCCGAATGAGCGCCGCGATCGCGGCTGAACCCCGGCCCCACGGCGACCTCCTGGAGCGCCTCAGGCAGGGGATCGCGGCCGAACCGGGTGGCGTGCTGGAGGAGATCGCGCGGCGCGAGGGCGCCAGCTACAGGGAGGTCCTGGATGCCTTGCCGGACGGACAGGCCATCGCGAAGCCGGGCTCGGCCTTCGAGGAGGTCTGGGCGACCCTCGCCGAATGGCCGGGCGAGATCACCTTCATCGTGCACACCGGTGACGGCGTCTTCGAGACGCGGGGCCGTGTTCCGCCCGGGAAAGCCGGCCGCGGCTTCTTCAACATCCACGGGGAGACGCCGATCGGGGGCCATATCCGGGCCGACCGCTGCGCCGCGATCTATTTCGTGGACCGGCCGTTCTTCGGCCGCCGCTCCTGCTCCGTCCAGTTCGTGAACCAGGAGGGCGAGGCCATGTTCAAGATCTTCGTCGGCCGGGATGCGGCACGGGAACTGGATGCGCGTCAGGTGAGCCTGTTCGAAGCCGCGACGCGGTCGGGCGAACCCTGACGGGCAGCGTGGCGACGGTCAGCGCTTCTGGAAGAGCGGATGCTCGACCCGATCCCCGGCCTTGATGCCGACCCGGCGCGCCGTGCCGGCCACGAGTTCGAGCACGGCGAGCACCGGCTCGCCCGAGGGGATCGCGCGGGTCGAGAGCGGCTCGGTATCCTGCGCGATCCGGGCGATCGACCCGTCCGGCCGGATGAAGAGCATGTCGAGCGACACGTAGGTGTTCTGCATCCACATCGACACGGGTTCGACGCGGGCGAAATCGAAGAGCATGCCGCGATCCGGAGCGAGGCTGCGCCGGTACATCAGCCCCTGCGCGCGATCCGCGTCGGTGCGGGCCACTTCGACCTGGAATGGCTGCGGTCCGGCCTTGGTGACCACGACCAAGCGCTCGAAGGTCTCCGCTCCCACGGAAGCCGGGCCGAAGACGACGCCGAGGAAGAGACACAGAAGGCGAATGACCGAACGCGACACGGACGTCGTTCCGGTCAATGCGAGGTCGGCAGCGCGCTGGCCGAGAGGCGGATCTCGGCCGCCATCGTCCCCTTGGAGCCGTCGCCGTAGCGCACGAAGACGCGGTCGCCGGGCTTCAGCTCCGCGATCCCGTAGCGCCGGAGCGTCTCCATGTGGACGAAGATGTCGGGCGTGCCATCCCCCCGCGTCAGGAAGCCGAAGCCGCGCAACCGGTTGAACCACTTGACGGTCGCCTCTTCGAGAGGGCTCGTCGGGGCCACCGTCACGTGGGTCCGGGGCATCGGCAATTCGGACGGATGGAGCGCCGTCGACTCGTCAAGCGTCACCACTCTCATGGCCTGAAGCCCGCGGGGCCGCTTCACCGCTTCGACCACGATCCGGGCGCCCTCATTCGCGCTCTGGTAGCCGTCCCGCCGGAGGCAGGTCACATGGAGCAGCACGTCCGGAAGGCCGTCATCGGCCGCGATGAAGCCGAAGCCTTTCGAGACGTCGAACCACTTGATCCGGCCCGCGACCGTGATGACTTCGGTGTCGAGATCCGACCCGGAAGCCCCTGGTTCCACACGCGAACTGCCTTCGGCGTCCGCGAAGGATCGCTGTCCACCGTACTCGTTCGACATGGGTCGCACCGCTCGAATCACACCGCCTGATTCGGTTTCCAAGATATCACCGAGCGGGTAGCACGGAAGCCGCAATCGACCCTGTCCACCGGCCGATCCCGCCGGACGGCGACCCGGCCGGCTCCCACGCTCTGGCGAGAGGGCAGGAACGACGAGCCTCTCCGGGCTTTCAGCAGTCTCGCGCCAGGGCTCCAGGCGCGCGCACATTCGATGGCGGCATGGCTCTTTCCGACAACACCACGCTGGACGGCGCCGAGCCGCCCCGCCGAAGCCGGCGTCTCGCCGTCGACATTTTCCGCGGCCTCGCGGTGGTCGCGATGGTGATCTACCATTCCGCCTGGGACCTGTCGGAACTCGCCCTCATCGAAACCGACATCCGGGCGTCGCTCTCATGGGGGCTCTTCGCCCGCGCCGTCGCGGCGACGTTCCTGGTCCTCGCCGGGATCGGCCTCGTCCTCGCCCATGGCAGGAGCGTGAAGCGGCGGGCGTTCCTGCGCCGCCTTGCCGTGGTCGGCGCGGCGGCGGCGGCGATCACGCTCGTGACCTGGTTCGTCTTCCCGGACAGCTACATCTATTTCGGCATCCTTCATAACATTGCCCTGTCGAGCCTGCTGGCGCTGCCCTTCGTCGGGCTGCCCTGGTTCGTCACGGCGATCGGGGCGGCGTGCTTCCTGGCAGGACCGCTGGTCGCCGGCCCCTTCTTCGACGCGCCCCTCCTCGCCTTTCTCGGTCTCGGGACCCAGATTCCGGTCACGAACGACTACGTGCCGGTCTTTCCCTGGACGGGTTTCGTCCTCGCCGGAGTGGCCGCAGCTTGGCTCGGACGGCCCTATCTCGACCGGACCGACACCGGACCCGCACCCGGCCGGATCCGACGCGCGCTCGCAGCGGCTGGACGGCACAGCCTCGCGATCTACCTTCTCCACCAGCCGCTGATCTTCGGATCGTTGCTGGCGCTGCGGGAGGTGATCGGGCCGAGCCCGGCGGCCGAAGCCGCACCCTTCATGCGGTCGTGCATCCCGGCCTGCCAATCGGCCGGCCAGGGCGCGGAGACATGCCGGGCGAGTTGTGCCTGCACCGTCGAGGAGCTGAAGCGCGACGGCCTGTGGACGGCCGTTCTCGCCGGCCGTCCGAACGCGGAGGAATCGTCGCGCGCTTCCGCCCTGGCGCGGGTCTGCCAGAAGCGGAATCCGTGACCGCGTCAGCCGATCAGGACGTCACACGGGAGGGCACGGTCGCGGGATCGGCCGGACCTGCCACCCTGTTCCGGCCGGCGCGTTTCGCCCTGTAGAGCGCTTCGTCCGCGAGCCGGAGGATGTCCTCCGAAGGTCCGCCCCGCGCAGGCAGCAGCGAGACGGCGCCTGCGCTCACCGTCACGATCCCGGCCGGATTTCCGGCATGCGGCACGGCCACGGACTCGATGCCGAGGCGCAGCAGGCGAGCGACGTGGAGGGTGCGGTGGATATCCGCTCCCGGCAGCAGAAGGGCGAACTCCTCCCCGCCCACCCGGGCCGCCAGATCCCCGGTCCGCAGCCCGGAACCGATGACCCGGGCCACGCGCCGGAGGCAGGAATCCCCCTCCGGATGGCCGTAGGTGTCGTTGAAGGCCTTGAAATGATCGATGTCGACGATCACGGCCCCGACCGGCCGGCCGCTTCGGGCCGCGCGCCGCCATTCCTGTGCCAGGCGCTCGTCGAAGAGGCGCCGATTGGCGAGACCCGTCAGCGCGTCCACGGTCGCGAGTTCCGCCAGTTGCTCGTTCACGGCCCTCAACTCGGCGTCCCTCTGGGCCAGGCGCGACGCCATGGTGTTGAAGGAGCGGGCAAGCCGCGCGAATTCGAGCGGCGCCTTGGTCTCGTCGACCCGGGCCGCGAGGTCGCCGTCGCCGAAGCGGGTGGAGACGGCCGCGAGGGCTTCGGCCGGCTTCACCACGAGCCGCTCGGTGCCGAACCAGAGCACGCCCGCGCAGACGAGAACGCCCAACACGAGCTTGACGGCGCTGACGAGGGTCTGCCGGTGGGCCGGGGCCAGCACCACGTCGCGTTCGGCTCCGACGAAGACGCGCCCTCCGGTCTGGGGAAGGGTGACGGCCGCGAAGATGCGGGCAGGACCGTCCAGGCCGACGACATCGAGGATCGTCTCGCGCTCGGTGGGATCAGAGATCGGGAAGCCCAGGGCGGAGACGTTGCGGCCCGCCCAGTCGTGGTGGTCGGGATAGGCCGAGATGACCGTCCCGCCCGCGTCCGTCAGGATCACGGTGGTGCGGGACGCCTCCCCGACCCTTGCCGCCATCGCATTCAGCCAGTCGAGGTCGATCCGCGCCATGGCGACGCTCTCGATCTCGCCGTCCACGATCCGTGGCATCGCGGCCACGAGGCTCGGACGCTGGTCGGTCCGGGTCGTCACGTAGCCGCTGAGGGCGAAGCTCCGGGTCGCGATCGCCGACTGGAAATAGGCGCGATCGGCAACGTTGACCGTCGACGCCACGTCCCGGCTACCGCAGAGCGCGCTGCCGTCCGGCCGGAACACGGCCAGGGCCTCGAGCCACGGGATGGCATCGACCGCGCGGGCGAAAGGCTTCCGGCAGGCCGAGCCGGATTGCGGACCGGCTTCCGACATCTCCACCGCGAGCGTCAGGACCGCGCGGGCGTCCGCGACGATGCCCTCCTGCCGGTCGGCGCCCGTGCGAGCCAGGTTCTGCAGCCGCTCGCGTGCGCCCGCGATCAGGTCGGCGCGCTTCGACAGGATCTCCCGGCCGCCATCGGCCACGAGAACGGCTGCCACGAGACCGAGCAGAATCAGGAGCCGCCACCTCAGGCTGAGGTTACGGCCGGCTCGCGTGATCGTCTGCCTCATCTCGCCCCAGGTCGACCGCTCGTCCGGCGGCAACAGCCTGCGACGATGATGGGCGCATCCTGGCTCGGGGAGCCTTAAGGAGAGCTTGAGGGCGGCCCTCCAACGGTCGGCCACCGCGTCCTTCAAGGCCGATCCGACCCGGTGGCGGTGTGGCCGGCCGCTGCCGCGCTGGACGGACGGCCTCGCTCTCCGCGGCTGAGGCTGGGTGATCGCTGGACAAGGGTGACCATGACGGCCCGCGGTGCTAACGTTCAACGCTGACATACGTTACGTTGTAACAAGACGCAGATGTCAAACTCACGGATCACGAGATCCTCGATGGCCGGATCGCCGCACCACCACCACCACGACGAGACACCCGAGGCATTGTTGCGTCTCGCCGAGGAGGCCTGTCAGGCCCGGGGCACCCAGTTCACTCCGCTGCGCCGGCGGGTCTTCGCGGAACTCGCGGCCGCCCGGGAGCCGCTCGGGGCCTACGACCTCGTCGAACGCCTCGGTCGCGAGCGGCGGATCGCGCCGATCTCGGTCTACCGCGTGCTCGATTTCCTGATCGAGGCGGGCCTGATTCATCGGATCGCGACCCGCAACACCTACCTGCCCTGCCACCACATGCACGACCCGCATGCCGCGACCGTGTTCCTGGTCTGCAGCCGCTGCGGCGGCGTCGACGAGGTGACCTCCCCGGACTTGGCGCGCGGCATCGACGGCACGGCCGCCGCGAGCGGCTTCAAGCCCGTCGGACGAGCGGTCGAGGTGGAAGGCGAATGCGCGACCTGCCAGACGGGAGAAGCGGCCTGACCGAGCGGACCGCTACTCGGCGGGCTGGACCTGGAGACGAGGTCGCGCCACGCCGATCCGGGCCCAATCGGGCCGCCGGTACAGGAAGGAGAACCGGGTCGGGCTGACCAGCCGCTCGATCGCGAGCGGCACGACGACGGCGATGGCCGTAACGATGGCCGAGACGATCCCCACATCCTCGATGATCCCGGTCTGGACGAGAAGCGTTCGGGTCAGCGCCATCGGCAGGAAGAACGTAAGATAAATCGCGATCGAGTGTGCGCCCGCATAGCGAAGAGGCTCGATGATCCGCCATCCGGTGATGAGCGAGGCCAGGGCGACGATCGCGAGCGCGCCTGCGAGCCCGAGCGCGAGGCCGATCACGGGCAGGTCAGAGATCATCACGCGGGAGGCGGTGTCGAACGGCGTCAGGGCGAGCACTCCGTTGACGGCAGCCCATAGCCCCAGCGCAGCCAGGGCCGGACCCGCATGTCCGCGCGCCCAGTCGGCCAGACGGAAGATGTGGGCGGCGAAGAGATAGCCGGCCAGGAAATAGACCCAGCGCTCGCAGAACTCGTCGACCAGGAATGAGCCGGTCTGCACCGGCATGATCTGGAGGGCGGCCCCGGCCGCGAAGAGCACGACGGGCGGCACCCGGCGAAGCAGCTTCGTCACGACGGAAAACACCGCCAGGATGTAGATGAACCAGAGCGTCGAATAGGGTTCGACGAGGCTGACCGCGAGGTGGTGAACGAAGCCGGAGGGCGAACCGCCCGAGACCTGGGCCACCTTGAAGCCAGACTGGATCACGAGCCAGAGCACGTAGAAATACAGGAAATGCACCACGCGCTTGTCGGCATAGCTGCGCCAGTCGCGGTCGATCACCCGGAACAGGAACAGACCGGAGACGAGGAAGAAGTCCGGCATCCGGAAGGGCTTGGCGAAGGCGAGCGCCGTATGCATGAAGCCTTCGCGGCCGAGTTCGGTTTCGACTCCGAGCGTCGCGTGCATCATCACGACAAGGATGATGCAGATGCCTTTCGCGGTGTCGACCCATCCGACACGCGATTCGTCCGGCGTCGCCCGGGATACCTGGCGGAGCGCAGGACCGGCACGGGAAGCGGATGGGCGCCGTGACCTGCTGGAAGGCCAAGCGGCGGCGGGAGGGGCCGGCTGCCGGCCGTAGCTCACGATCTCCATCTTGAGGGCAATGTGCCACGCATTCGTTCAGAGAACGTTAGGTCGTTCTCCGAAATGGTCGGCACACCGCCCGCGCATCACTGGGCGAGAACGAGGGCCCAATAGGTCTTGTAGCCGTGACCCGGGCTGTCGGCCCGGGCGAGACCGATCCGGCGAGCCTCCTTCATGAGAAGGTTGCCGTTATGGGCCGGTGACGCCTTCCAGCGCCCGATGGCGCTGGCGACGTCGCCCGAGCCCGCCGTGAGATTCTCCGCCGCCGCACCGCCGATGCTGTAGGAATCCATGCGGCTCGCGAAAGCGCCGTGCGACAGCCGGCCCGCCTCGGCGACCGCGCGGGCCTGATAGACGGCCGCCTCGTTCAGCTGGCTGTCCGCCGCCACGGGTGCGAGACCGCGCGCCACGCGATATTCGGAGATCATCCGCGCCGCAGCCCCGGCGTCCCGGGTGCTGGTCGTGACGCGGTCCCCCGGCACCACCTTGGCGAGGTCGTCTCCCGCGCATTGGGCGAGGAGCGGCGACAGCGCGAGGCAGAAGGCGGCGGCGAGAGCGCGTCGGCGCATGGTCCGGTCCGGTGATGGTGAAGATGCGCCACGCGCTTGCCCCCGGATGGCGGCGGCTTTGCGGCAGCGATCCGGATGTGTGGAGGATTGCGGTAAGGTGATGGTCACGGCGAGGATCTATCGATCCATACAGGCCGAGGTATTCCTACGATGACGGATTCGGACGGACGGCGTGCTGCGCCGGAACGGGGCAACGCGGCGTGATCAGTCCCGCGGTCGCGTCGCTCGGCGATTCCGCGCTGCTCCTGCCGGCCTCAGCCCTTCTCGCATTGCTGCTCGCCGGGCTGCGGCAGGGACGCCTGCTCGCCGCCTGGATCCTGGCCCTGGTCGTGGCGGGTGGAACGACGCTCGCGGCGAAGCTCCTGCTGCATGCCTGCGGGCCTTCCCTCGGTGCGCCGGGCGCGGTCAGCCCGAGCGGGCATGCGAGCCTCTCGGTCATCTTCTACGGCGCGCTCGCGATCCTGCTCGGAGCGGGCCGGCCATCCCTCACCCGGTGGCTTCTCGGAGGCGGCGCGGCGCTGGTCGTGGTCGCCGTCGGGATCAGTCGCGTCCGGACCGCCGCACACACGCCGGCCGAGGTCCTGATCGGCATCACGATCGGGGCCGCGGCCTTGGCGCTCTTCGCGATCCTCCATGGCCGAACCGATCGTCCCCGCATCCCGCTCGCGCCGGTCGCGGGCGGGTTCGCGGTCGCGCTTCTCCTCCTCGGCGGCGCGCATTTCTCGCTCGAACATTCCATCGGGCGGACGGCCCGGCGGCTGGCGAACCAGCTCGACATCTGTGCCGCTCCGCAGCCGATGCGGACCTCGCACCATACCGCCGGCCAGTAGAGGTGCCCTCGCCGAGGGAATCGGCTTAACGTCCGCGCGACTTCCGACGAGCAAGAGCGAGGGCTGTCATGCGGCGCGAGAGACGGACCCGGATCGTCGCCACGCTCGGCCCTGCCTCCTCCGATCACGACAGCATCGCCCGGCTCTTCGTGGCCGGCGCGGACGTGTTCCGGATCAACATGAGTCACACGTCGCATGACCGCATGCGGGAGTTCGTCGGCATCATCCGGGCGATCGAGACCGCCTATGACCGGCCGATCGCGATCCTGGCCGACCTGCAAGGCCCCAAGCTCCGGCTCGGCGCCTTCGCGAACGGCAAGGAGACCCTCGAAGTCGGCGCCAGCTTCGTGCTGGACCAGGATCCCGCGCCCGGAGACGCGAACCGTGTGCATCTCCCCCATCCCGAGATCCTGGCCGCGCTCGCGGTCGGGGACACGCTTCTGATCGACGACGGCAAGGTCCGGCTCGTGACCGCGGAATGCTCGCCCTCGCGCGCCGTGACCACGGTCGTGGTCGGCGGGACGGTGTCGGACCGGAAGGGGGTCTCGGTCCCGGACACGACCATCCAGGTGTCGGCCATGACCGCCAAGGACAGGTCCGATCTCGAAGCCGCCCTCGCGGCCGATGTCGATTGGGTCGCCGTGTCCTTCGTGCAGAGGCCGGAGGACGTGGCCGAGGTGAAGAAGGTCGCGCGCGGCCGGGCCGGCGTGATGGCCAAGATCGAGAAGCCGCAGGGCGTGCAGCGGTTGGACGAGATCCTGGAGATCGCCGACGCGATCATGGTCGCCCGCGGCGATCTCGGCGTGGAACTGCCGCTGGAGCGCGTGCCCGGCATCCAGAAGCGCATCACTCGGCTTTGCCGCAAGTTCGGGAAGCCGGTCGTGGTCGCGACCCAGATGCTGGAATCGATGATCTCGAGCCCGATCCCGACCCGGGCGGAGGTGTCCGACGTCGCGACCGCGATCTTCGAGGGCGCGGACGCGATCATGCTGTCGGCCGAAAGCGCCGCCGGCAAGTTCCCGGCGGAGGCGGTCGGCACCATGAGCCGGATCGCCTGCGAGGTGGAGCTCGATCCGACCTATCGCGGCGTGATCGCGAACCAGCGGCCGGAGACCGACGGGACCGGGGCGGACGCGATCGCGGCCGCGGCCCGCGTCATCGCCGAGGATCTCGACATGGCCGCCGTGGTCTGCTGGACCTCGACGGGAGCGACGGCGCTGCGCGTCGCGCGCGAGCGGCCGAAGCCGCCGATCCTGGCACTCTCTCCAAACCTCTCGACCGCGCGGCGGCTCGCGCTCGCCTGGGGCGTGCACGCCATCCGGATCGACGACGCGCGCGACCTCGACGACCTCGTCGATCGCTCCTGCACGACGGCTCTCGCCGAAACCTTCGCCAAGGGCGGGGACCGGATCGTCGTCGTCGCCGGCGTCCCTCTCGGGACCCCGGGGGCGACCAACATGCTCCGTATCGCGCGCGCCCCCAGGAATTAAGCCGCGCCGCTCCCCGTCGCCGGGAACGCGGCCGCCCAAGTTCCGTTGTGTGAGCGGAACTCGGGCAAGCCGAGGCGCGAGGCTGACATGCAGACGGATACGACCGCCGGACGTCGGAGAGGAGCCGGGGGTCTGGGCCTCGGTCTGGCGGCGAGCTACGCGCTGGCGCTGGCCCTCACCGCGACGACCCGGGGCCTGTCTCCGAACCGGCCGGGCAAGGTGGCCCGCGACGGCCAGGATAAGAGTTCCGCGGCCTCGCCGAGTGCCGCCGATGCCGGCCGTGGCCGGCACGCGCAATCTCCGACCGAGATCCCGGCCCTGGGCTGGTGGGACATCGCCAAGCGCCTGTTCGAGGAAATCGGCAAGGACCGGATCCTCGCGGTCGCGGCAGGCGTGACCTTCTACGGCCTCCTCGCCGTCTTTCCGGCGATCGCCGCGCTGGTTTCGCTGTATGGGCTGGTCGCGGACCCGGCCACCCTCGGCGAACATATCGCGGCCCTGGGCGGCCTTCTGCCGGGTGGAGCCATCGACATCATCTCCGAGCAGGTGACGCGGATCACCTCCAAGGGCGACACCGCGCTCGGCTTCGCCTTCTTCTTCGGCCTCGCGGTCTCGCTCTGGAGCGCCAATGCCGGAATGAAGGCCGTGTTCGATGCGCTGAACGTCGCCTATGACGAGGAGGAGAAGCGCAACTTCTTCTGGCTGAATGTCTGGTCTCTCCTCTTCACCTTCGCGACGGTGATCTTCGTGACAATGGCGATCGGCGCCGTCGTGGTCATCCCGATCGTCCTGAAGTTCGTGGGTCTCGGCCCGGCCACGGAGTGGATCATCTGGCTCGGCCGCTGGCCCATTCTCCTCGTGGCGACGCTCGCCGCCCTCGCGCTCCTTTACCGGTACGGGCCGAGCCGCGAGCGCGCGCAATGGCGCTGGCTCACGCCCGGTGCGATCCTGGCGGCGGTCGGCGGAATCGTCACTTCGATGCTGTTCTCCTGGTATGTCAGCAGTTTCGGTAGCTACAACGAAACCTACGGGTCGCTCGGCGCCGTCGTCGGTCTCATGACCTGGATGTGGCTGACTTCCACCGTTGTGCTGGTCGGCGCCGAGTTGAATGCCGAAACCGAGCATCAGACCGTCAAGGATTCGACGGAGGGCGGCGACAAGCCCATCGGCGCGCGCGGTGCCCGCATGGCCGACACGGTCGGGTCGGTCCGTAGCTAAACGAGCGAGATGCGAGGGAACCCTGGCAGTGGCCGAGGGTTACTCCCGCTCTTTGAAAAGCGTCGAGGATCGTGATGGCCGAGCGAGCGAGAAGCGCCCCGGGTGGGGCAGCCGACAAGGTCGGTGAGATCGGCGACAAGCTGGGATCGCAGGCCGCCGATGCGATCGACCGGATCGAGTCCAAGGTAAAGGACGTTGCCGGTCTGGGCGAGATCGCGGGCGAGCTGAAGAACACGGCCGGCGACGTTCTGAAGAATACAGCAGGCGACGTGAAGACGGCAGCGGTCGAACAGGGTCGCCAGATCTACGAAGCGGCCAAGGAGCAGGCGACGGGCTTCGTGGACCAGCGCAAGAACGACGCGGCGCAATCGGTGGCCGACCTCGCATCCTCGCTCCGCGAGAGCGGCAAAGGCTTCGAGGAACGGCCGAACATCCAGGCTTTCGTCGGCACCGCAGCCGACGGCCTGGAGCAGCTCGCCACCGGTCTGCGCGAGCGCAGTTTCGCCGACATCTATGCCGACGTGGAAGACTATGCCCGCCGCTCGCCGGCGACGGTGGGCGCGGTCGCGGTGATCAGCGGCTTCCTCCTCGCGCGCTTCATCAAGAGTTCTGCCGAAGGCATGTCGCAGAGCCATGCTACCCGGGTCGGCCCGCGGGGCGGCAATGCGGGCCGCCGTCCGTCGCCGTCCCGCCCGATGGACGCATAGGAGGCCGCGATGGCAGACCGTAGCGGCACCGCGACGCTCCAGGAACTGGTTGGAGACGCGCTGAGAGACGGCGCAGACCTGGCCCGGAAGGAGTTCGGCCTCTTTCGGGCGGAAATGGCGTCCAACGCGTCCGGGCTCGCCAAGGCGGCCATCATGTTCCTGATCGCGGCCGTGTTCGCGGTCGCCTCCCTGATCTGGCTGACCCAGGCGCTGGTCTACGGGCTCGATGTTCTGCTGCACAGGCCGTGGCTTTCGGCCCTGATCGTCGGTGCCGCCCTCGCCATCATCGCTGGCGTCCTGGCTTTCATCGGCAAGAACATGATCTCGGCGACGAGCCTCGCTCCGAACCGCACCCTGCAATCCCTGAAGCGGGACGGCGAAGTGTTGACCGAGAGGACCATCGGATGACCAGCCTCACCGAACTCGAGGCAGACGCCGAGGCGACGCGCCACCGCCTGCATGCAACGATCGACCGGATCCAGGAAAAGCTGACCGTCTCCGGGATGGTCGACGAGTTCATGGGCCAGGCCGGGGTGCCGCGGCTCGAGACGGGACATGATTTCGTGCTCGGGCTTCTGCGGCGTCATCCGGTCCCGGTGATGATCGCGGCGGCCGGGCTCGGTTTCCTGATCTACCGCATGAACCAGCGCGAGCGGGACGTCCGTCTGGCCCGCGTACGGGGCCCGGAAATGGTCGATGTCCCGGCGCTGAATGACGGGCAAGCTCGGGTCTACGACCCCGACCTGCCTTCGCGTCACCCGCTCGCCGGCCTGACGGGCGCTGAGCGGATCGGAACATGATGGCTGGCCAGGTGGGTCGGCCCGATGGAGAGACACAATGAGCGAAGTCGACAAGCATTATGCGACCGATCCCTCGCGCCAGGGGCGGCCCGGCGGAACAGGAACGTCGAATCGAGGGCCGTCGTCCGGAGTGAATAAGTCGTCCACCGCAGGTTCGGGCATGGCAGATTCCGTAAAGGATTCCGTCGGCGACGCATTCGAGGGCGCGACGGAATGGTCCCGTGACCGCTACGGCAAGGCGACCTCCTGGGCCTCCGAGAACGTGGACAGCGTCTCCCGAAACGCGACCTACGCCCGCCGCCGCTCCGCCGCGGAGTTCAACCGGGGCCGACGCACCGTGGAAAGCTTCGTCGAAGAGAATCCGATCATGGTCGGCGTCGTGGGCGTCGCCGCCGGTCTCCTCATCGGGGCGCTGCTGCCGGGTACCCGTCGTGAAAACCAGTATTTCGGCCGCTATGCGGACGAGGTTCGCGACCAGGGCATGCGTTACGCGCAGGAAGTCGCGGAGCAGGGCCGTCACGTGGTCGAGGAGAATCTCAGCCGATTGAGCCAGGGACGCACGGACCGCGACACGGGTGACGAGACGAGCGCCGAGCGTTGAGTTTGCCCCGGCCCTTGGCCGTGAGGTTTGGGTGAACGATGGCCGGCCCCTCCCGGGGCCGGCCATCGTCGTTTCCACATTCCGCGAGAATGACGGGAAATATAACGCGAGCTTAACCGAGACGTTAGAAACTGAGCATTGGCACAGGGAATCGAGGAACGGTCGGCCGGGCCCTTCCGTTCTTCCCGCGGGTCGCGGATGTCGGCGCTTTTAGCCCACGGCCCGCCGGAACGATGGAGCGTGCTGTGCGTATCTTGATCCTCGAAGACGATCCGCTGATCGGCATGGATCTCCTCGATATCGTCAGCGAGTGCGGGCACGAGGTGATCGGGCTTTGCGAGACGATCGCCGACATGAAGCTGCGCATGGGCGAATGCCCGGATTTCGCGCTCCTCGACATCGACCTTCCCGACGGCAAGAGCTTCGACGTCGCATCGCGGCTGACGGAGCGGGATGTCCCCTTCGCCTTCATCTCGGCCTCCCGGCAGGGCGATCTGCCCGAGCATCTCCGCCACGCCCGGTTCATTGCCAAGCCCTACGCTCACGCCGCGATCCGGAACATGATCGGCACCGAACACCGCCTCGCCTGCTGAGCCTTCGCACCCTGGCGTGACGCCCGCCCCGCCCGTAAGACTCGGGCCCGATGGCGCCCGGTCCTAGCCCCCGTATCCTCCCCAGCGGTGATGCCGCGCTGACGGTCGAGTTCGGCGAGGCGATCGATCCCGAGCTGAGCGCACGCGTCCTGGATCTCGACAGGACGGCGGCATCCCTTGAGGGGATCGTCGAAACCATCCCGACCTATCGTTCCCTCCTCGTCTGCTACGACCCGGAACGAACCAGTTACGATCGGCTTGGCGCCGAGCTGCTCGGCCTCGCCGCCAACGTGACCGGGCGGGCCGAGGCCGGCCGGACCTGGCGCATCCCGGTCTCCTATGGCGGCGAGAACGGCATCGATCTCGAGGCCACGGCCGCTCTCCACGACATCACGCCCGACGAACTCGTCCGTCGCCATGCCGCTCCGACCTACCGGGTCTACATGCTCGGCTTCCTGCCGGGCTTCGCCTATCTCGGCGGTCTCGACCCGAGCATCGCCACCTCGCGTCGAGTCTCTCCCCGCCTGCATACGCCCGCCGGGACGATCTCGATCGGCGGCATCCAGGCCCTCGTGGCGTCGCTTGCGGCGCCCTCGGGCTGGCATCTCCTCGGCCGGACGCCGGTGCGGAACTTCATGCCCGGGCGCGACCCGGCGGTGATCTTGCAGCCGGGCGACGGCGTGCGGTTCGAACGCATCTCCGAGGCGGAGTTCGCGCGGCTCGACCGCGAGGCCGAGGCTGGAGCCGTGATCGCGGAGCCCGTCGCGTGAGTGCGCTTGTGGTCCAGGATTGCGGGCCGATGACCAGCCTCCAGGACGTGGGACGCATCGGCTCGGGCCGTCACGGCATCTCGCGATCCGGCGCCATGGACCGGCTCGCGCTGGCGGCCGCGAATGCGCTCGTCGGCAACCCGCCCGGCGAGGGCGCGATCGAGCTGATGCTCGCGGGCGCCGCCTTCGAGGCGGTGGACGGGCCCGTCCGGTTGGCGCTCGCGGGCGCCGCGATGGCGGTCACGGTCGACGGCGCGCCCGTGCCGGCCTCGACCTCGATCCTCGTCCCGGAAGGGGGTCGGATCACGATCGGACCGGCGACGGCCGGTATTTTCGGCTATCTTGCCGTCGGCGGCGGCCTCGACGTCCCGCCTCAGCTCGGCAGCGTCTCGCTGCAGCCCCGGGCCGGTATCGGCGGGATCGACGGCCGCGCGCTGCGTCCGGGCGACCGGCTGCCCGTCCGGACGGGAGCCGCGGCCGCGGAAGGTGATAACAGCCTGCCGCCGGTCCCGCTCGATCCCGAGGCGCCGATCCGGGTCGTGCTCGGCCCGCAGGACGACCTCTTCCCGGCCGACGCGGTCGAGGCGTTCCTGCGCAACCCCTACACGGTCTCGGGCGAGGCCGACCGGATGGGCTACCGCCTGGCCGGCGAGCCGATCGCGCATCTTCGCGGCTTCAACATCGTCTCGGACGGGCTTGTCCAGGGCTCGGTCCAGGTGCCAGGCTCCGGCCTGCCGATCGTGATGATGGCCGACCACCAGACGACGGGCGGCTACCCCAAAATCGCGACCGTCATCTCGGCAGACCTGCGCGTCCTGGCGCAGCGCCGGTTCGGCGCCCAGGTCCAGTTCGAAGCCGTCGACGTCGCGACCGCCCAGAGCATCGCCCGGGAGCGGGCGGCCGAGATCGCATCCTTGCGGGAGCGGGTTCAGCTCGTGCGCGGCGGGCTGCCGGGCGTCGAGGAACTGCTCGGGCTCAACCTGGCCGGGGCCGCGACAGACGCCCTCGCTGAGACCGCCTGAGGACGGCCTCGCTCAGGCCGCGAGTTTCAGCGCGCGACGATCCACGCGAGCCAACCGGCCGAGCAGGTAGTCGACCTCCTGCCGGGCCGCGGCCGAGAGCGCCGAGCCCGGCTCCGCTGCGTGTCGCTCGCGATGATGCCGCGCCGCATGAGCACGTATTTGCGGACCGCGAGCCCGATCCCGGGCTGCTGCTCGTAGCGGACCAGCGGCAGATGCGCGTCGAACAGGTCATGCGCCTCGTCGCGCCGCCCCTGCCCCGAGAGGCGGACCACATCGGCCAGCATGTCCGGGAAGCAATAGCCCGTCATGGCGCCGTCGGCCCCGCGCTCCATCTCGAAATCGAGGAACAGGCCGCCATTGCCGGTCAGGATCGAGATCGGCCGCATCGAGCCGTCGCGCTCGAAGCTCCGCATGGCGGAGATCTTCTCGAGCCCGGGCCAATCCTCGTGTTTCAGCATGGCGCAGGAGGGATTGTCGGCGACGATCCGGCGGATCACGGCGGGTGTCATCACGACGCCGAGCGCGAGCGGATAATCCTGGAGCACGAAGGGCACGCCCGTCCCAACCGCCTCGGCCGCCTGGCCGAAATAGGTCACGATCTGGTCGTCGGTCCGGAGCGTCGGGGGCGGTGCGATCATCACCCCGGCCGCGCCCGCCTCCATGACGGAGGTGCTGAGAGACCGCATGGCGGCAAAGCCGGGCGCCGAGACACCGACCACGACCGGGAGCCGACCGGCCCGGCGCACGACGCGCGCGGCCACCGCGACGGCCTCGGCAGCGTCGAGCTTCGGCGCCTCGCCCATCATGCCGAGGACCATGATGCCGGAGGCGCCGGCCTCGCCGAAGGCATCGACCATGCGGTCGATCGAGGCCTCGTCGACCCGTCCGTCGGGAGAGAAGGGCGTGGGGGCGATGACGTAGACGCCCCGCGCCGTGGAATCGAGCATGGTCGGGCCCCGAAACTCAGTCGCTTCGGGTTAGGCGACGGTCAGGCTCGATGCAATCTCGGGGTCGTCCGGCAGGACCAGATCAGAGCGCCGCCTGCCGCTCCGCTCGCGCGCCCTGGTCGGATTGCCGGATCGCCTTCCAGCTATTCGCCTGGCTCACCATCCGGCGGATCGCGGCCATGTTGGTCGCAACCTCGGTCGGGCCGAGGTCGCGCTTCAGCACCGTCTCGGCCTCCGCGAACTTGCCCTGCAGGCCGAGAACGAGTGCGAGATTCTGCCGGACGCGGGCGTCGGCTCGAGGGTGGCGCGATGCCTCGGTCAGCGCCCGCTCGGCCTCGTCGAGGCGGCGGGCGAGCGCGAAGGAGAGGCCCTGGTTCGTCAGGATCGAGGGCTCGCCGGGAGCGATCCTGAGGGCGGCGACGTAGTAGCGCTGGGCGGAGGCGAAATCACCGCCCTGGTCGGCCACGGCGCCCTGGACGGACAGGATGCGCCAATCGGGCCGTTCCGGCCGGTGGGCGCTGGACAGGACGGTGGCGGCCTCCTTGAACCGCCCGACATCGGCCAGCGCCTTGCCGTAGGCGGAGAGGAGGGCCGGATCGTCGCGGGTGCGAAGCGCCGCCTGCTGCAGGACGGCGACGGCCTGCGTGGTCTGGCCGAGGCCGCGCAGGACGCGGGCATAGGCGAGCGCCACCGCCGGATCGTTGGGAGCCTCGTCGTAGCGGCGGGCGAGCGTGACGGCCTCGCGGCGGAGATCGCCCTCCGACCCCGAGGCGGCGCCGGTTGCGGATCCGATCGAGCCCGTCGTGTCGGCCGCATTGCGGGACATGCAGCCGCCGAGCGACAGGGCCACGAGGGCGGCGGCGAGCCAGGGTCGGAGCCTCGGCCGAACAGGTTGCAGCCACCGAGACGACATGACACGAACCCTCACGAACTCGGTCGTCAGGGGTAGGTCGTTAACCCTAATCGCCGGTTAAGGAGCTGCCCGATGACGTCGTCCCACCATCCTGGCTGGGCTCCCGCGGACGGGGGTGCGGCCGTCCCGGTCCGGCTCGTCACGCCGGAAACCTGGCCCGAGGTCGCGGCCGAACTCTCCCCTGTCGCCCGCGCCTTTGCGGCGGCGTCCGGTTTCGAGCCGAAGGCCGGTGCCTTGGTGCTTCTGCCGTCGACGGAGGGGTTGCTCGACGCCGTCCTGTTCGGGATCGACGAAACCGGGTCGCGCGCTCCGGACCCCTTCCTGCTCGGCAAGCTCGCTGCGGCGCTGCCGCCCGGCGATTACCGCCTGGCCGACGATCCCGCAGAACCCGCGACGGCGGCGCTCGCCTGGCTCCTCGCCGGCTACCGCTTCGACCGCTACCGCGAGCGCGCCGCGAAGCCCGTGAGGCTCGTCCCGCCCGCCGGTGTCGATGCCGAGGACCTGGGCCGGATCGCGACCGCGGTCGCGATGGGTCGCGATCTCATCAACACGCCTGCCAACGATCTCGGGCCGGACGATCTGGAAGAGGCCGCCCGCCGCCTGGCCGAGCGTCACGGCGCCGAGATCACCGTCACGACCGGCGACGATCTCCTCGACGCCGACCTGCCGCTCATCCACGCGGTCGGCCGCGCCTCCGACCGGGCGCCGCGCCTGATCGACCTGACCTGGGGCGATCCGAACGCGCCGCTCGTCGCCGTCGTCGGCAAGGGCGTGTGCTTCGACACCGGCGGCCTCGACATCAAGCCCTCTTCCGCCATGCTCCTGATGAAGAAGGACATGGGCGGGGCCGCCTCGGCGCTGGCGCTCGCCGACATGATCATGGGCGCCAACCTGCCCGTGCGCCTCCGGATGCTGGTTCCGGCGGTCGAGAACGCGATCTCCGGCTCCTCCTTCCGGCCCGGCGACGTGCTCCGCAGCCGCAAGGGCCTCTCGGTCGAGATCGGCAACACCGATGCCGAGGGCCGCCTCGTCCTGGCCGACGCGCTCGCCCTCTCCGACGAGGACGCGCCGGAGCTGATCGTCGACTTCGCTACCCTCACGGGAGCGGCCCGAGTCGCGCTCGGTCCCGACCTGCCGCCGGCCTTTACGCATGACGAGGCGCTCGCGGCCGACATCGCGCGGATCGGCCTCGCCGTGAATGACCCCGTTTGGCGCCTGCCCCTCTGGCCCGCCTACCGGAAGATGGTCGACTCGAAGATCGCCGACCTGACAAATGCGCCGGCGGGCGGTTTCGCCGGCTCGATCACGGCGGCCCTCTTCCTCGACCGCTTCGTGGTCTCCGCGAAAGCCCACCTGCATCTCGACATCTACGGCTGGGTGCCGTCCGGACGGCCGGGCCGGCCCGAAGGCGGCGAGGTCCAGGGCGCGCGGCTCGTCTACGCGCTCCTTCGGGAGCGCTACCCGCCCCACTGAGGGCCATGTCGAGCGCCGAACGGCGTGGCCATGTTAACGTCTCGCCGGCATCGTGGGCCTGGAACGCCGCCATGACAGCTCTCGACCTTCGCCTCACACCTGCCCGGCCCGACCTCGCGGACCTAAGCCTGCGCGGACGCGTCGAGGCGCCACGCTACGTGGCAGGGGTGGCTCGGCGGGTCATCGCCCCGTCTGCGCCCCTTCGGCGCCGGCCCGCCCCCGACGCGCCCCAGGACAGCGAGGCGCTGATGGGCGAGCCCGTTCGGGTCTTCGACGAGGCGGGCGGCTATGCCTGGGTCCAGCTCGAACAGGACGGCTATGTCGGCTACCTGCCGAGCTCGGTCCTGGGCGATCGGGGAGCCGGCCCGACCCACCGGATCGCGGCGCTCCGGACCTTCGTCTATCCCGGACCCGACCTGAAGCTGCCACCCGCGTCCTTCCTCAGCCTCGGAGCCGGAGTAACCGCGGCGGGACCGTCGCGATCCGGCTACCTGCCGCTCGCCACGAGCGGCTTCGTCACCGAGCGGCATGTGACGCCGGTCGAGGCGCGCGAGCCGGATTTCGTCGCGGTGGCGGAGCGGATGCTCGGCACGCCCTATCTCTGGGGCGGCAAGACGAGCCTCGGCCTCGATTGCTCGGGCCTCGTCCAACTCGCCCTGGCGGCCGCGGGAGTGGCGGCGCCGCGCGACAGCGACCAGCAGCAGGGTGGGCTTGGCCGGCCGGTCGAACGCACGGCCGACCTCGCCGGGCTCCGGCGCGGGGACCTCGTCTTCTGGCGCGGACATGTCGGCATCATGCTGGACGGCGATCGCCTTCTGCACGCCAACGGGCATCACATGGCCGTCGCGATCGAGCCGTTGGGGATCGCCGAACGCCGCATCCGCGAGAGCGGCGCGGGACCGATCACCGACATCCGCCGGCTCCAGCCTCCGCCCGCGTGATCGTGACGGGACGCCCGACCGCCCTCGCGCGTTGAGCCGCGATGGTGCCGATCGTCTCCCACCCCCTGTACGAGGCCGCTCTTCCGGCCGGGCATCGCTTTCCGATGGGGAAGTATGGCCGCCTCGCGACACGGATCGAGGCGCTCGGGCTCGTCCCCGACGGCTTCGTCCTCCCCGAACCGGCCTCGGCCGACCTCATCGCGCTCGCGCACGACCGGGCCTATGTCGATGCCGTGCTCCGCTTTGCGGTCGCGCCCGAGATCGAGCGACGGATCGGGCTGCCCGTGACCGAAGCCGTCGCGCGCCGGGCGAGCCACGCGGCCGGCGGAACGATCGCGGCCGCCCGGCTCGCGCTCGTGCATGGGCTCGCCGGCTCCGCGGCCGGAGGATCGCATCACGGCCAGCGCGCGACCGGCGCAGGTTTCTGCGTCTTCAACGACGTCGCCATCGCGGCCCGAGCCCTCCAGCTGGCGGGCGAGATCGGGCAGGCTCTCGTCATCGACCTCGACGTCCACCAGGGCGACGGCACGGCCGACTGCCTGGCCGGCGATCCCGACCTCTTCACCTTCTCGCTCCACGCCGAGAAGAACTACCCGGTCCGCAAGATCCCGAGCGACCTCGACGTCGGCTTGGCGGACGGGACCGAGGACGAGGCCTACCTGGCGGTCGTGGCCCAGCATGTGCCGGTCCTCCTCGACCGGCTCGAGCCGGACCTCGTCTTCTACAATGCAGGCGTCGACCCGCATCGCGACGACGCCCTCGGGCGCCTATCCCTCAGCGACGATGGCCTCCGCCGGCGCGACCGTTACGTCGTGGGCGAGGTGCGCCGGCGCGGCATCCCGCTCGTCTCGGTCGTGGGCGGCGGCTACGGGGCCGATCTCGACGCCCTCGCCCGGCGACATGCCTTCGTGTTCGAGGCGATGGCGGAGTTGGAGTGACGGGGCTCACCCGAATGCCGCGTCGACATCCTGACCCGAGCGGAGAATACGAACGATTTCCACCGTTCTCGTCTTCACACGGTACACGATCGTCACACGACGATCGAATGAAATGCTCCGCAGACCCGGGCCGAGTTCGCCACGCCGGCGACCGATCAAGGGCTATTCGCCGAGGAGAGAGCAGCGTTTCCGGATCTCGACAACATACAGGTAAGCAGCGGACGGGCTGCTTACGGCAATGAAGTCGTCGATCGCGTTTAGATCGCGTTCGGCTGAAGCTCTGAAAATCGTTCTATGCGGCACGTTCGCCGGCGAGCTTCATTCTCTTTCGATGCTTGAGTTCGAGCCGTTCGAACACCTCTTCCGCCGGGATGGGAGGCGTCGGGTCGTCGAGGCTTTCCTTCACCTTTGCCCGCATCCATTCGATGGTGGCCGGGTCCTCGAGCCAGGCCTCGTGATCGTTGATGTCCTCGCGCAGCGCCTGAAGCGCGTCCTGGACGACGTGATCCAAGGACAGATAACGCCCCGATGAGACGAGTTTCTCCGCATAGGATTGCATCTCGCCCAGGTTCACCCTGACCGGCTCCTTGTCGTCCATCCTGAGCTCCCGAGCCACGAGAGCATGATCCTGCCGGGAGGGTCCGCGGTCAACGTGCTCCTCTCGCCTCAATACCCTCGCCGGAGGTCGACCGCGTGCCGGAACGGCTCGCCGGCCTCATGCCGGCGGATCTGGGCCGCGATGGCGGAGGCGATCGCGTCGGGGTCGCTCATCGCGGCGTTGTGGGGCGTGACCTGCACGGCCGGATGGGTCCAGAGCCGGGAAGCCGCCGGCAGGGGCTCGCTCTCGAACACGTCGAGCGTGGCTGCGGCAAGCGTGCCGTCGTCGAGGGCAGCCAGGATGTCGGCCTCGACCTGAAGGCCGCCGCGGCCGGCATTGATCAGGATCGGACCGGCGAGGCGCCCATCGCGGGCGAGCCCGCGGAACAGGGTCAGATTCAGGAGGCCGCGCGTCGCGGGCGTGAGCGGGAGCAGCGAAACTAGGATGTCCGTCCGGGAGAGGAAGGCCGACACGCCGCTCTCGCCGGCGAAGGTCGGGATACCGTCGAGGTCGCGCGGGCTGCGGCTCCAGCCGGCCACGTCGAAGCCCATGATCGCGAGCTTGCGGGCGGCATCCTGGCCGAGGATCCCGAGCCCCATGATCCCGACCCGGATGTCCCGCGCCGCCGGCTGGTCGCGCTCGTCCTGCCAGAGTCCTTGCTGCTGCCGCTCGGCATAGAGCCAGCCTCGGCGGAGATGCATCAGGCAATGCATCACGACATATTCGCTCATCCGCTCGGTGAGGTCCTGGTCGACGACGCGCAGCACCGGCACGTCGGGCAGGTCCGGGTCGCCGACCAGGTGGTCGACGCCCGCGCCGAGCGAGAAGATCGCCTCGAGCCCCGGCAGGCCGGCGAGACTGCCCGGGCGGTGCTTCCAGGAGGCGGCGTAGCGGATCGCGGTCGGATCGTGCGGCGCGTCAGCAAAAACGACCGGGCGGTCGGGAAGCAAGGCTCGGAAACGGTCGAGCCAGGGGTCGGGATCCCAGCCCGTGATGGCGACGAGGAGGGTCATGAGGCTGCGATGCGCTCCTGGATCAGTTGCGGCAAGGAAGGCGCGCCGTCGCCGATGCGGTAGGCCCGCGACACCGCCCGGGCTACCGCGTCGGCGGCAGCTTCATCGGTCGCGTGGATGAGCGCCAGAGGACGGTCCGGACCGACGGCCTTCCCGATCCCGGCGAGTCGGGTCAGGCCGACCGCGTGGTCGATCCGGTCCTCGGCCCGAATGCGCCCTCCCCCAAGGGCGACGACGGCGAGTCCAATGGCGCGCGTATCAACGGCTTCGACGTATCCGGCCCGGTCCGGCGCCACCTCCCGAGTGATCCGGGCTGCAACAAGGTGCCGTGCCGGCCGCTCCAACAGGTCGGCCGGCCCTCCTGCTGCCGAAACCATGCGGGCGAACCGCTCCGCCGCCACCCCTGACGCGAAAACCTGCTCCATGCGAAGCCGGCCCTCGCCCTCGTCGGCGGCCAGCCGTCCCGCGACCAACATGGCGGCGCCGAGCGCAACGGTGACCTCGTGAAAGCGAGGCTCGCGGCGGCGTCCGGTGAGGTGGTCGATCGCATAGGCGATCTCGACGGCGTGACCTGCCGCGGAGGCGAGCGGCGAATCCATGTCGGTCAGGAGCGCGGTCGTCGGAAGTCCCGCGCCGCAGGCGACCTCGACGATCCGGCGCCCGAGGGCCCGGGCTTCATCCATCCCGGTCAGGAAGGCGCCGGACCCGGTCTTCACATCCATGACGAGCGCGTCGAGTCCGGCCGCGAGCTTCTTCGACAGGATGGAGGTCGTGATCAGGTCGAGCGATTCCACCGTCCCGGTCACGTCCCGAATGGCGTAGAGGCGGCGGTCGGCGGGGGCGAGGTCCGGCGTCTGGCCGATGATCGCGCAGCCGACATCGCGAACGATCGCCCGGAAGCTGTCGAGATCGGGCTGGGAGCGGTAGCCCGGGATCGCGTCGAGCTTGTCCAGCGTGCCGCCGGTATGGCCGAGGCCCCGACCGGAGATCATCGGCACGAAGCCGCCGCAGGCGGCGACCGCCGGCGCGAGGACGAGGCTGACCGTGTCGCCGACGCCTCCGGTCGAGTGCTTGTCGAGCACGGGCCCGGGCAAATCCCAGCGCAAAGTCGTGCCCGAGCGCGTCATCGCCGAGGTCAGGGCCACGCATTCGGCGAGGTCGAGGCCGCGCCAGCATACGGCCATGCAGAAGGCGGCAGCCTGGCCCTCGCCCACCTCTCCCGAGGTCAAGCCAGCGATGAAGGCGGCGATCTCGCTCTCCAAGAGAACGCGTCCGTCGCGCTTCGCGCGGATCACCTCCTGCGGAAGGAAACGCATCCGCCCTGCCCGTCAGGAGTTCCACCGATCAGGCCGACCTGTCGATTGCCACATAGGCACCGCCCTGGTGACGCTCGACGAAGGGGTCGCCGCTCAGCTTGCCCGAAACCTCGTCGGCGAAATCGTCAGCCGAATCCTTCGGCTCCCAGCCGATCGTCTCGCGGTCGTCGCCCTGCCACCAGGTCATGCGGCTGTTGCGCGAGGCTCCCCACACGACGATGCAGCCGGTGCTGTCGGCCAGCACCGCCCGCTCGCATAGGCGGCTGAGATCGTCGTAGGAGAGCCAGGTCGCCAGCATGCGGGCGTCGACCGGCTTCGGGAAGCAGGAGCCGATCCTGACGAGCACGCTCTCGACCTCGTGCTTGTGCCAATAGAGCCGGCCCATCATCTCGCCCCAGACCTTGGAGGCGCCGTAATAGCCGTCCGGCCGGAAGGGGCTCTCGGAATCGATCGTGGTCGAGCGATCGTGGAAGCCGATCGTGTGGTTCGAGGAGGCGAAAAGCACGCGTGCTCCCGCCGCGCGTGCGGCCTCGTAGACATTGTACAGGCCGGCGATGTTCGGGCCGACGACCTCGTCGAAGGGCCGCTCCACCGAGACGCCGCCGAAATGCAGGATGGCGCCGCAACCTTCCGCCAATCGCGCGACCGCGTGTCGGTCGACGATGTCGGCCTGTTCGAAGCTCGCGCCCGGCGGTACCTCGTCCGGAAACGGGGCGATGTCGGTCAGGCGAAGGGTCCAGCCCTTCTCGGCCAGAGCCCGGGTGAGAACCCGTCCGAGGGCGCCCGACGCGCCGGTCAGGAGAACCGGCTTCGAAGGTATCGACATGAGAGCTCCGTCAGACTGGTCGGGAAAGCACCGGGCTCAGACATCGTCGAGCCGGGCCAGGAAGGCATGGACGAGCTTGCGGAGCGTCGGGGCGCCGCCGGCCGCGACCGTCTTCGTATCCTGGTGCGAATGGGTGCCGAGCCCGACGCCGGCCGCGATGTTCGTGACCAGCGACAGCGCCACGACCCGAAGACCGAAATAGCGGGCCAGGATCACCTCCGGCACGGTCGACATGCCGACGAGGTCGGCCCCGAGCGTACGGGCCATGCGGACCTCGGCCGGCGTCTCGAAGCTCGGCCCCGAGAACCACATGTAGACGCCCTCGTTCACGGTGACGCCCGCGCCGACGGCGGCGAGCTTCATCTTCTTGCGGAGCCGCTCGTCATAGGCGCCGGCCATCGACACGAAACGGTTTTCAGTCCTGTCGCCGAGCAGCGGGTTCAGGCCCGAATAATTGATGTGGTCGGAGATGATTACGTGGCTCGACGGGCGGAAGTCGAGCTTCACCGAACCGGCCGCGTTGGTGAGGAGCAGCGGCGGCCCACCGAGAGCCGCCACGATGCCGATCGGCACCCGCATCGCGCCCGCGTCGCCGGTTTCGTAGTAATGAGCCCGCCCCTGGAGGATCAGGACGCGCTTGCGCTCGAGACGCCCTGCGGTGAGGCGACCGCCATGGCCCGAGACGCCCGTCTCGGGAAAGTGCGGGATTTCGGCATAGGACAGCGACACGGGTTCATCGAGGTCGTCGGCCAGTCGACCGAGGCCGGTGCCGAGGACCATAGCGCAGTCGAAACGGCCATCGAACCCGCGGCCCCGGAGGAAAGCGGCTGCCTCGTCGATCCGTGCGTCGCTGACCGTCATGCGCGCTCTCCGAGCGCCGCCCGGAGGGCGCCAGGACCGAACGCCATGGGCAGGAGATCCGCCATGTCACAGCTCCGCTCGATCCCGCCCGGCCGTGCGAAATGGACGACGGCTTCCGGATCGGCAAACTCCATCATGCGCTGGCGACAGGCTCCGCACGGGGCCACGAGTTCGTCTCCATCCGCCACCACCACCATGGCGGAAATCCGCCGGGCTCCGCCCGCGACCATGGCCGCGATCGCGCCCGCCTCGGCGCAGGTTCCGACGGGATAGGACGCATTCTCGACGTTGCAGCCGGCAAAGATCGCTCCGTCGTCGGTCAGCAACGCGGCCCCGACGGCATATCCCGAATAGGGCGCATAGGCATGCCGACGGGCCGCAAGGGCGGCCCGGAACGCCGTCTCGATCTGGCTGTGCTGAGGCATGTCGACGCCGAACCTGCCAGCCCGACGCGATCCGGGCCGGACCGCGTCCACTCGCCGGCGCCGCTCTAGCCGCAGGGCGCCCGGCCGGCAAGCCCGCGGCCGATCGAGATGCCCCTCCGGGTCGCGACGACCAGGGGCGGTGGATGCGACTCAGATCGCTCCGCTGGCCACGGTCGACTGGCCGTTATTCAGGTCCCGCAAGGCGTTGATGTAATTCGGCGGCATCAGCATCGTCGAGAGGTCGGCCTTGAGTCCCATGAAGCGGGCGATGTCGCCGACGAAGGCGTTGCAATTATAGACGGTCGCGCTCCAGAGCGTCGACGTCTTTTGCATGTCGCGGATCTTGGCCACCACTTTGTTGTATTCGGCCTCGTTCATGGTCACGCGGTAGCGCGCCGAGATGTATTTCTCGTCGAGATCGCCATCGCTCGGACCGGTCTCGGACGGGACGGGAAGGAGGTGGCCGATCATCCAGGGCAGCGAGCTGTCGCCGGCCGGGTGCAGGCCGGCCACTTCGCTCGAGACGATCTGGCCGCGGCCGTTCAGCTGGCCGAAGGCCGCGAAAGTGTGGCCGTAGCTCAGCGCATAGCGCGAGCGGAATTCCACGAAGTAGAGCCCGCCTGTCCCGATGCGGCCGCTACCCTGCCTCGCGCGCCGGACGCCGCGCCGCCGTTGGGCCGGATAGGCGACCCGGGTCACTTCGCTGGGGGAGGTGACGCCCCGTGTCGCAGAAAGGCCCTGCGCTTGCGCGGAACCGGAACCTGTCGCAACGGTCAACGACAGCAGACACAGCCCGAAGATGCTCCGGATGGCGGCCCTGCCCAGATCGGTCAGCATCGTTCGACCTCGCAAATCAATAGGAAAAGCCCGATCAGCCTACGGAGACCGCCATCGAGAATGGCGGACACGTCCGGACGCGACCAGGCACACATGACAGAACAGAAGGGTGGGAGGGCCGCCGAGCGGCGACCCCCCCAGAGAACGTGGGCTCAGCCCTTGGTGATGATCGCGGTCGGGGCCGGAGCCGGCGGCGGGGCCTTACCCTTGCCGATGCAGGCGCCGGCGCTGAGAACGACGCAAGCGACCGCGGCGATCGTGAAAACCTTCTTCATAACAAAACCCCCTTCTACAGGACAATCGGACGTTGTTGGTTTGGTACGCAGCACTGGTATCGAGGCGATGCTATAGGGGGTTTGCCGTCCCCCTCTAGTGCGAAAAAGCCACACTGGTGGCTGGCCTTGGGCCAAGTGGCGGCGAAACGGTGTCCGCCCAAGGAGTTGGTAAAGTCCTCCGGTCAGGAAAAGCTAAAAAGCGCGCGATCTCGGCCCGGAGTGTCGCCCCCCAGCCACAGGCGGAAGGACGGCTTCCGAAGCGGCTCTCCGCCTCGATCAGTAAATCCAGGGAATCAACCTCGCCGTCCGGCGCGAATAGTCCCGGTATTCGTCTCCAAAAGTCTCGACCATGAGTCGCTCCTCCTGCTCGATCCGGAACCCATAGAGGGTGCCGAATCCCACGAGACCCGACAGGCCCGCCACCCAATTCGGAAGCAGCAGCGCCTGCGCCAGGGCCCAGAGCCAGAAGGCCGTATACATGGGATGGCGGACGCGCCCGTAGATCCCGGACTCGATCAGCTTGTGGCCCTCGCGCACGTCGAGGCTGACCGACCAGTTCCGCCCGAGAGCCTTGTGCGTGAGCCGGAAGACGACGAGCGCGGCGAGCGCCAGGGCCACGCCCAGTCCGGCCAGCCAGGGCTCGAAGCTTCGTTCCGCCATGCGGGGCAATCCGGTCGCCACGTAGAGGAAGGGCACGATGCCGAGACCGGTCAGCGAGATGGCGAGCAGGACGCGCTCGCGGGTTCCCCGTGCGCTCCGGGTCACGGGCGTGCGACCGGCGCGGCGCGCATGCGGCAGCCGGATCGCATACCAGGCGACCGCCATCACGACGAAGACGATCTTGGCGAGGACGGGGGTCATGGGCGGTCTCGCGTCGCGTCGATCGTCCGGCTGGGCGCCCGTGATGAGGCCAGGCTGCCGTCCCGGGCGATGCCGGCCTCGGCTCCGAGCGGCGAGCGCGCCTGCTCGGTCACGGAGATCGGGCTGCAGACGACCATGAAATAGTCGTACACGGCCCGAAGGTCGTTCGCGCTGACGAACTGGTTGTGGATCCGGAAGAAGTCGCGCTTGATCTTCTTGTAATAGGGCCGGTGCAGCATCCGGCTGATCCGCACGATCCTGACCAATGGACCACCGGTCGGTCGCCCGAGCAGCAGCTGGACCGGGTTCGTCTTGTAGAAGTTCATCGCGTCGGTCAGCGCCTGGTACTCGACCCAGAACAGGCCGGGCGCATCGGCGACCCTGCCGAGCGCGGCCCGGAACCGCTGCGCGCCGCCGTGAAGCCCGATCTTCGGGATCGAGGATCCGACGGTGACGAGAGCCACGGCCGTGGTGCCCTCCCCGAGAGCCGGCTCGCGGGCGAGCGTCCGGTCCAGAAGGTCGACGGCCAGGACGGCCCCGAGGCTGTGGCCGAGGACGACGATCTCGTCGGCGCCTCCTGTCCGCCACGCCGACACGATCTCGTCCGCCACCCGGTCGAGGCGCGGCCCGAGCAAGGCGTCGTCGCGCCGGACATAGTCGCGGGCGAAAATCCAATCGTCGAGCAGATGAGAGAGCGACAGCCTGTGCCCGGCCCAGGCGGCAAGCGCGGCGAGAACGAGCAGGCCCGTCCCGGCCCCGACGATGGTCCAGCCCGTCGCGCGGGCGACCGCCAGGCCGAAGCCGGCAGCCGCTCCGGCCAGCATGGCGAGGAGAAGGAAGGGGTAGAGGAAGAAGAGAGCGTAGCGCCATGCGTGCCGGCCGTATCGCCAGAGCGCGCCACCGACGACGAAATCGCCGAAGGCCACCAGACCCAGGGGCAGGCGCTGCCATGCCGGGCGACGAGCGGCCGCCTCCATCACGTCGTCCCACCGGAGGAGCAGAATCTCGGTCCGAATGGTCCAGTCCGGACCGGTCGCCTCGACGGTCCAGGCGGCGGTGTCCGGACCGAGACCCAGTGCCGAGACCGCGGCCCGGACGCCCCAGGTCGATTCGAAGCGCCGGGCTTCACGGGCGAAGCGCGCATGCGCGGCTGCCGGCGACATCGGGTCGTAGCCGCCGACATGGACGAGAAGGCGCCGCTTGATCGTCGAGGAGGTCATGCGCCCGCACCTGTCCCGAACACGAACCCGTGCGCCGCGGGCGACGTACCGATCCGGAGCGAGGCGGGCCTTGCACCGTATCGCCCGTGAAATGTCCAGCCGGGCCTGGAACAAGCTAGACCATTCGCGTGTTGCCCGAACAGTCAAGCTTCGCCTGCCGGCGCCCGGATGCCAGGCCAGCGCAGCAGGGTGTGGACGAGGATCTGGACGACGCGAGCCGGGTCGCTTTGACCAAGTCTTATCGGACGCAATGATAGCGAAACACCGATCGGATCAGATCCGACGGCGATCAGGAGTGACGGGCATGCGGCGGGCAGTTGGGCGATTCTCGGTGACGGCTGCGGCGGCCGCATTCCTGTTTGCCGCGAGCGGGGCCCAGGCTGCCCGCCAGGCCGTCGCGATCGACCCGTCGATCGAGCCCGGCACGATCGTCGTCAAGACGTCCGAGCGCCAGCTCTACCTCGTCACCGGCTACGGTTCAGCCATCCGCTACCCGGTGGCCGTGGGCCGGCCCGGGAAGCAATGGTCCGGCGAGGCCGCGGTGCAGGGCAAATACGTGAGTCCGGCCTGGTCGCCACCGGACGAGGTTCGGCGCGACAATCCCCGCCTGCCGAACGTCATCCCGGGCGGCAGCAAGGGTAACCCGATGGGAACTCGCGCGCTCGTCCTCGATCGCGGACAATATGCGATCCACGGCACGAACGCGCCGGGCTCGATCGGCACCTTCGCGTCCTACGGCTGCGTCCGCATGCACAATGCCGACATCAACGACCTCTTCGATCGGGTCGACGTCGGTACTCGGGTCGTCGTCGTCAAGTAACCTGCCTCAGCGTGGCAGCCTCGCATGCTCCACGCTGATGCAGCGGTCTGAGACCACCAGCATGCCTGAAGCCCTCGCCCGAGCGAGGGCTTCATCGTTTCTGATGCCGAGCTGAGTCCAGATCGCCGGCGCTGCGACGCCGATGGCGTCGTCCACGACCTCGCCGAGGCTGTCCGAACGGCGGAACACGTTGACGAGATCGACGGGTCCGCTGATTTCGCGGAGCGCGCCGACAACCGTCTCTCCGTCCCAGATCTCGCCGCGGTGGTTCGGGTTCACGGGCAGGACCCGGTAGCCTGCCCGGCGAAGATAGCGCTGGATTCCGAAACTCGGTCGCCACGGGTCGGCACTCGCCCCGACCATCGCGATGGTGCGGGACGTCCGAAGCAGCGTCGCGATGTCGCCCTCCGGCGGCATCGCGACCGGCTGGCTCACGCCGTCGGTCCGCTCGGGATCGCGGGGCCGGGATCGATCGACGGGCCGGGATCGGGCGAGCGCCCCGGATCGGTCGCCGGGATGCCGATCGGTTCGATCGACGGTGCCGCCGGCACTTCCAGCGGCGTATGGCCGGGCGCGACCGGGCTCGGGCTCGGCGTCGAGGGCTGCGGCTGGGGGTCGTAGGGCCCGGTCGGGTTGGTGCGCGGGTCGCTCATCTTGTGTCGCTCCTTGGGCGTCCTATGGACGACAATCGACAGCCTCGGAGGCGGTTCCTCCGTGGCCCGGGCCCGGACGGGCGGCTATAGGCCGAGATCCATCTGGGCCCTGCCCCGGTCGCCGCTTTCCTCTTCGAGGCCCGAGAGCGTGACGCCGAGCAGGCGGACGGCCCTGGCCATGGGAAACAGGCTCTGGAGGAGGTCGAGCGCGATGCGCTCGAACGATGCTCGGTCCGGCACCGGGGCAAGGCCCGAGCGGGCCCGGGTGATCTGCGTGAAATCCGCGAATTTCACCTTCAGCGTCACGGTGCGGCCCCCGATCCCGCTCGCCTCGCCGTGCCGCCACACCTTCTCGGCCAGCGGGAGCAACCCCTCTCGCATGGCGTCGAGCTCCGTCAGGTCGGTGAAGAAGGTCGTCTCGGCCCCGATCGACTTCCGGACACGGTCCGCCCGGACTGCCCGATGGTCGAGGCCGCGCGCGATCGAGTGATAGAAGGATCCGGCCTTGCCGAAATTCGCCTGCAGAAAGGACAGTGTCCGGCCTCGCAGGTCGCGGCCCGTGAAGATGCCGAGCCGGTTCATCCGGGCCGAGGTGGCCGGGCCGATGCCGTGGAAACGGCCGACCGGAAGGTCCTCCACGAAGGCCGCCCCCATCTCGGGCGTGATCACGAAGAGGCCATCGGGCTTGCGGTGGTCCGAGGCGAGCTTGGCCAGGAACTTGTTGTAGGACACTCCGGCCGACGCGGTGAGCCCGCAGCGCTCCCGGATCCGCGCCCGGATCTCCTCGGCGATCCGGGTCGCGGAGGCGACCGCCTTCCGGTTCTCGGTCACATCGAGATAAGCCTCGTCGAGAGACAGCGGCTCGATGAGATCGGTGTAATCGGCGAAGATCTCCCGGATCTGCAATGACACGGCCCGGTAGACGTCGAAGCGCGGCTTCACGAAGACGAGGTCCGGGCAACGCCGCCGCGCGGTCACCGATGCCATGGCCGAGCGGATACCGAAGGCGCGCGCCTCGTAGCTCGCCGCGGCGACAACGCCCCGCTCGCGCGTGCCCCCGACCGCCACCGGCCGGCCCCGGAGTTCGGGATGGTCGCGCTGCTCCACGGAGGCGTAAAACGCATCCATGTCGACATGGATGATCTTGCGCGGTCGCTCGGTCACGTTTCGCGTCGTGGAAGCCGTTGGCGTCGTTGCGCCTCCTTATCCCGGTTTGAGGTCGGCGGCACCCGGGGGACGCGAAGGTCCGGTCAGGCCGCGATCGCCAGCCCGGTCACTCTCCCGCCGCCAGGCGAAAGCGCCAGCGGATCGTGGGCCGCGAGGCGCCCTCCCCCAAGGGCAGATCGACCACGATCTGCCGGGTGGCACGACGCCCTTCGCTGACGGCGAAGAAGATGCTGTCTTCGAGACGCGGCGGCCCCGATCCCCCCTCCGCGTCGAAGAGCCAGCGCTCTCCGCCCGACGTATGAAGGCGGATGCTGCCGGACTCGGCGGGCTCAGCCCCGGTGCCAGGATGGAGATGGAAGCGCAGGCGAGCCGCGTGGCCCTCGGGCGAACGACCCGACCCGACGCTGAGCGTGTCTTCACCCGCGAGTTCCGCGCCGTCGGCCGCCAGCCGCAAGCGGCGGACATGCGTCGCGCCAAACAGGCGCCCGTAGCCGTCGTGGTGACCGGACAGGATTTCGTCGCCCGCCGCGGTGGTGCCGCGCTCCCCTCCTGCCGAGCGCGGACCTGAGAGGAGAACAGGTCCGAGCCGCCGGTGCAGATAGGACGCGGCCCAGCCCGATGTCTCGTCCGAGAGCGCGTCTCCCGAAGATACCTCATCCAGCACGAGCGTCGAATGGGCCGCCGTCAGCCGGGCGGCATCGCGGGCCGGACCGCGCCGGGACGGGGCGCCGCAATTCACGACGATGCGGCTTTGCCCGCGCGATAGCTCGAAGGACAGGCATCCCGCATGGGCTGCGCCGGACGCCGCGAGCGGCGGCGCCGGCCCGGTATCGACGATGACGAGCGTCCGGCCGGCCTCGACCCGATCATAGCCGGACCGCGCCGCATGGAGCGCGGGCGCGCCCCGGTCGGGATCGAGGGACAGGATCGTGGCGAGGTCGCCGAGCGAGGTCCGGCCCATCCCGTTGAACAAGGCGAGTTCGCCGTCGCCGTGCCGGAAGAAGCGGAGCATCGGCATCATGCGATCCACGGCACGGTCGAGCGCCGGAGGGATCTCGACGGACCGGCTTCCGAACAGAAGCCGGAGCGGCAGGAGATCGAGCAGCAGGTCGAGCAGGATACCGGGATTCCGGCTGACATGCCCGCCATCCGCCAGGATCTGTGCGTCGAGCTCGAGCGACAGCGCGCGGATCGCGCGCCGCAACCGCCCATCCAGGCCCTGGCAGCAGAGGCCGGCGAAACAGAGCCCTATCGCCGCGACGAGGCGCTCCAGCGGTACCGGAGCCTCGCGCATGTCGCGCTCGAGCGCGGCCGCATCCCGGCCGATCGCCCCGAGATAGGCCCGGTAGAGCGAGTGATCCGCCCCGGACATGAGCAGGGGGGAATGGGCGAGAAGCGAGATGACCCGGCGGGCTACGACCGCAGGCCTGCGGGCAACGCCGCGCCCGAATTCGCGCCGATGCGCGCCGAAGGCGCTGGCCACGAGCATCCGGGCCATATCCCGGGCGGGTCCGGTATCCGCCGCCCTCAGATGCCGCAGCCAGCCGAAGCCATAGAGCTCCGCCGTCCAATCCTCAGAGGGCGGCTGCGTGGCGAAGGGCGAGTCCCGTCCGAGCCGCATCGTCCGGTCGCCGAAGACATAGATGCCGGCCGCCATGTCCTGGGCGACATCCGCGTCGGTGGTGCGGAGGTCTCGCGGGGCGAAGAGCACGCGGCTGGGCGAGCGCGACCACCGGGGGCCCCGCAGCCACCGTCGAACGACGGCAAGCGCGGCTCGACCCGCTTCGGAGAGCGCAGCCCGCCACAGGGGCCATCGATCGGGCGCCCTCGCCACCTCCCCCCTCCTCGCCATCGTGCGATGGACGGAAGATGTCTTCCCCACGCTCACCTCAATTGTGACGCACCCGTCTTAACCCATCCTTCGCCTTGATGGGCGGCCGCCCCTCACGCACGCGGTTTGCGCAGCAAGGTTGCAGCGAAGAAGCCGTCCATCCCGCCTCTCGCCTCCGGATCGTCCGCGGGGGGCGGCCAGAAATCGGGCGCCGTCCGGAGATCGCCCGCTTCGGTCACGAAAGCGGCGTCGAGACCGACGTCGTCCGCCACGAGCCCCGCCCGCTCGAAGCCCGGATGACGACCGAGAAAGGCATCGACTTGGTTCTCGCCCTCTTCCGGCTCCAGCGAACAGACGCAATAGACGAGCCGCCCGCCGGGTCGGACGAGCCCCGCGGCCCGGTCCAGCAACCCGGCCTGGAGCGAGACGAGCGCAGCGAGGTCCGTCGGTCCCTTGATCCAACCGACATCCGGGTGGCGCCGGATGGTGCCGGTGGCGGTGCAGGGCGCGTCCAGCAGCACGGCGTCGTAGGGTCGGGCCTTGTAGCTCAATCCGTCGCCGCAGACGATCTCGGCCTCGAGCGAGAGGCGTGCGAGATTGGTCCGCAACCGCTCGATACGGGGCGCCGAGCGATCGAGCGCGGTGACCCGGGCGCCCGAAGCCGCGAGCTGCGCCGTCTTGCCGCCCGGCGCCGCGCAGAGATCGAGCACGCGCTCCCCGGCTTGGGTCGCGAGGAGCCGGGCCGGCAGGGCGGCGGCCGCATCCTGCACCCACCAGGCGCCCTCGTGATAGCCGGCAAGTTCATGGACGGGGGTCCGGTCCGTGACCCGGACGCTGCCTGTCGCGAGGAGCGTGCCTCCCAGGCGCTCGGCCCATCCGGCCGGGTCCGACCGGCAGGTGAGGTCGAGCGGCGCGCCGACCCGGTGCGCGGCGGCCATCGCATCCACCCGGGCGGCGCCATAGGTCCGGTCCCAGCGCTCGGCGAGCCAGTTCGGAAGGTCGAGAATGGGCGGGGATTCGGCCAGGATCTCTTCCCGCTCCCGCGCCACCCGGCGGAGGACGGCGTTCACCATCCCGGCGAGATGCCGGGTGCGCGAGCCCTCCGTGGCGAGACGAACGGCGAGATCGACGGCGGCATGGTCCGGCACGTCGAGGAAGAGGATCTGGGCCACGCCCGTCGCGAGGAGCGCGACGACGCTCGGGTCGGAGGGCACGCCCTTTGTCAGGCGGGGTTCCAGGGCCGCCCGGATCGTCCCGAAGCGCCGGAAGGTCGTGACCGCGATGGCGCGCGACAGCCCGTGATCGTCGTCGGCCGGCCGCGTCGTCGGCGCATCGTCGAGCGTCGCCTTGAGCGACAGGACTGCCGTGACGAGCTGCGCCGCCTCGCGCCGCGAGACGAGGCCCGGGACCTCCGGCGGGCGGGCGGGCTTGGCGCGACGCGCGGGTCCCCGGTCCTTCACAGGGCCCACGGCCCCGAACGGCCGGTTCGCGCTCGGCCCACGGACAGCGCGGTCAAGGCGGGGACGGGCGCGCCCGTCTTGACGATGTCCATGATGGTCTCCAACTCCTGCCGATGCATGACGCCCCCAACGCCCCTCCTGTAACCGCGCCAGTGGCGGCTGGCGACCCGGACGCCGACCTGCCGCCCGCCGCTCGCCGGGCACTCGCCGAAGCCGAGGCACGGCGCGCCGACGTGGATGCGCGCGCCGCGACCGAGTCAGCCCCGGCGGAGCACCAGGGCCGCGGCGGCCTCGATCCCGTCCGCTACGCGGATTGGGAGATCGGCGGTCGAGCCGTCGACTTCTGACAGCCGGCGCTCCCCGCATGTGGCCAGGTGGGGCCATCCTGAGGAACAAGGCATGATCACCAGACGCACCTTCTCGCTCGGACTTGCCATGACCGGCACCGCGGCCGGCCTGTCGGGGGCACAAGCGGCGGGCTCCTGGCTCGACGTTCTACCCGAGGCGTTCCGGCGGATCGAGGCCGGGAGCGGGGGGCGGCTCGGGGTGATGGTCCTCGATACCGGAATCGGCGCGAAGGCCGGTCATCGCGCGGACGAACTCTTTCCCCTTTGCAGCACGTTCAAATTCCTTGCGGCCGCGGCCGTGCTGGCACGCGTCGATCGCGGAGGAGAGCGCCTCGACCGGCGCATCCCATTCCAGGCCTCGGATCTCGTCACATACTCGCCCCGGACCGAGTCTCGGGTCGGCGGGACCGGCATGACGCTGGAGGAATTGTGCGAAGCCGCCATGGTGGTGAGCGACAACACGGCCGGCAACCTGCTGCTGGGCTCGATCGGCGGTCCGACCGGGATCACGGCTCTGGCCCGCTCTCTGGGCGACGACGTGACCCGGCTCGACAGGATCGAGCCCCACCTCAACGAGGCGCTGGCGGGCGATCCTCGGGATACGACGAGCCCGGCCGCGATGGCGGACGTTCTCCGGGCCCTGGTGCTCGGCGAAACCGCCCTGAAGGAGACCTCGCGGGAGCGGCTCAAAGCCTGGCTCCTCGGCAACCAGACGGGGGCGACCCGCCTCCGCGCCGGCCTGCCGGCCGATTGGCGGATCGGCGAGAAGACCGGGACGGGGGACAACGGCACCAGCAACGACGTCGGCATCATCTGGCCCCCGGGGCGGCCTCCGCTCGTGATCACGGCCTACCTGACCGGCAGCACCGCCTCGGCGGACAGCCGCAATGGCACGCTGGCGGAGGTGGCGCGCGCCGTCGCAGGCGCGGCGGCGGCGGCGCGCTGAGGTTCACTCGAGCTTCGCGCCCGAGACCCGCACCATCTCCTGCCACATCGGGCGTTCCTTCAGGGCGAGTACCGTCACGTCCTCCGGCGTCGAGCCGAGCGAGCGCGCCCCGGCGATCTGGAAGCGGTTCTGCACCGAGGCCTCGGCCGAGATGTCCCGGAGCGCGGCGGAGAGCCGGTCCACGATCTCGCGGGGGGTCGCCTTCGGCACCACGAAGGCAGCCCAGGAATTGACCACGAAGTCGTTCATGCCGGCCTCGGCCATGGTGGGCACGGCCTGCATCGTCGGCCAGCGGGCCGGCGACGTCACCGCGAGCGCCCGCATCTGCCCGCCCTCGATGATGCTCGTGTAGGAGGCGAGGTTGTCGATCGCGAATTGAACGTCGCCCTTCAACATCGCCGGGATGGTGGCGGCGGCGCCCCGGAACGGCACATGCGTGCCCCGGATACCGTTTCGAACGCAGAACAGGGCGCCGGACAGGTGCGGCGTCGTACCGACTCCCGGGCTGCCGTAGAAGATGCCGTCGGGACGCGCCTTCGCCCAGGCGACGAACTCGGCGATCGTCTTCGAAGGCACGTGCTCGCTCGGAACCACGGCCACATTCGGCAATTCCCAGCTCATCGAGACCGGCGCGAGGTCGCGGTCCGGGTCGTAGGCGATCCGGCTATAAAGATACTGGTTGATCGAGAAATGCCCGACGGTCGCGGAGCCGATCGTGTAGCCGTCCGGGTCGCTCTTCGCGACGGCATCGATTCCGACATTGCCGCCCGCGCCGGGCCGGTTCTCGATCACCCAGGTGCCGCCGAGCCGGTCCTTCAGCCGTTCGCCGATGATCCGGGTGAGGACGTCGGTCGACCCTCCGGCCGGATAGGGCACGATGATCTTCACGGCCCGGCTCGGCCAAGTTCCGCCCTGTGCCAGGGCAGGCCGCGCGAGGGCCGCCGCTCCTGCCGCGCCCAGCCAGGCGCGCCGGGTAATCCTATGATGGTGCGTCATTGTTCTTGTTGCTCCCTGCCGGTTCACGGCAGCGCCAGCTTACCAAGACCGGCGGGGGCAGGGAACGGAGATCGCGAGCCTTCGTCGGTCGCGACCGATCGCGCTACCGATCGAGCCCGAAGGCGCTCGACCAATGGCCCTTGATCTGGGTCACGAGGGCCGGGGGCAGCGGGACGTAGCCGAGGGCCTGTGCGTCCTTCGCGCCGTCGTCGAGCGACCATCTCAGGAAGGCGAAGACGGCTCTCGCGCGGGCCGTCGGAGGGGTCTGCCGCTTCATGACCGCGAAGGTGGTGGCGATGATCGGGTAGGCCGTCTCGCCGGGCGCGTCGTTCAGGAGCAGGTCGAAGCCGGGCGCGGCCGCCCAGTTCGCGCCGGCGGCCGAAGCCTGGAAGCTGTCCGGCCCGGGCTGGACGAACTGCCCCGCCCGGTTGCGGAGCAGCGCGAAGGCGAGCTTCGCACGCTGGGCCTGCGCGAAATCAACATAACCGATCGCGTTCCGGGTGGCCTTGACGGCCTCGGCCATGCCGTCGTTGCCCTTGGCGCCCGCGCCGGTCGGCCAGGTGACCAGGAGGCCCTCGCCGACCTTCTCCTTCCAGACCGGGCTCTGGCGGGAGAGGTAGTTCGTGAAGTTGAAGGTCGTCCCCGAACCGTCCGACCGGCGCAGGACCGCGATGGCCGCGTCCGGCAGGGTTAGATCCGGGTTCAGCGCCCGGATGGCAGGGTCCTGCCACGTCTTCACCTGGCCGAGATAAATGTCGGCCAGGAGCTCGCCCGTGAGCTTCAGCCGTCCGGCCGGGACGCCGTCCAGATTGAGCGCGGCGACGATGCCGCCGATCACGATCGGGAACTGGCCGAGCCCGAACCGGCCGAGCTCGTCGGCGCCGAGCGGCACGTCGGTCGCGCCGAAATCGACGGCTCCGTCCCGCAGCCGCATGATGCCGGCCTGCGAGCCGACGGGTTCATAGTCGAGACCTGTCCCGACCGGCTGGAACTCGGCGTCGGTCTGCGAGCGCTGATACGCCTTGGACCATTGCGACAGGACCGGATAGGCGAAAGTCGAGCCCGCCCCCGACATCTCCTGGGCGGCGACCGGGACGGCGGCGCCGGCCAGGGCGGCGGCCAGAACCGCGACGAATGTCGAGCGTCTCACGTCGTCCTCCAGGGTCTCTCGGGCGCGGCGATCCGTGCCCGGGCAGCGTCGACGAAAAACGTCAGGCCGGGACGGGGCTGCCTGCGAGCGGCGCCTCGGGGGCGCTGTCGACGACCACCGGACGGGCCGCCGGAACGGCGCGGCTGACCGAGCGCCGCTCCGCGTCGATCCGTTCGATCAGGACGAAGATGCGCTCGGCGCTCCCGAGCAGCGCCAGGAGCGAGCCGCGGTCGGCCGCGGGCAGCTCGGGTCCGAGCTTGAGGCAGCTTTCCCGCAGCTGGACGATCGCCGGAAGCCGCGTCGCGGCCTCGGCGGGCACGGCGGACTGCTCCTGGGTGACCACCTGCATGGCCTCGGTGATCCGGTCCAGCACCGTGTCGACAAGCGCGCGTCCCGCCGGCGAGAATTCCTCGCGGTCGACGCGGCGCGCGGTCTGGTACAAAGCCTCGCCGAGACTCGCGGTGAAGTCCGCCTCCTCGATCAGGCTCGCGACGAGGTCGGCTTGGCCATAAGGAAGGTCGGGCTTGAACAGGCCGGCCGCGTAGGCCCGGATGTCACGGCTCAGGATGTCGATAGCGGCATGGTGCTCGCGGGCGTCGTCGGGCGCCGTGTCCTTGCCGCGCCCGATGGCCAGGAACAACGTCGCGGCCTCGAGGTAGCGGTCGAGCTCCTTCCGCACGTCGGGCACGGCGCGGGCGAGGTCGGCCTGGTCGTTCGGGTTGAGGAAGCGGGGCGTCGAGTAATCCTCGATGTCCTCCGTCGAGTCGCGGCCGACCCGCGACAGCACCCGCTCGAACACGCCCACGAAGGGGAACAGGATCGCGGTGTTGAAGAGGTTGAAGGCGGTCGAGTAGAGCCCCACCGCGACCGGCACGAGCGGGAAGGTCTCCTTGCCGTTGACGACCTGCGCGACCCCCGGATCGCCGCCGAACCAGCCCATGACGTAGACGAGCAACGCCATCGACGGGAAGAACAGGGGCAGCATGATCGCCACCCCGATGATGTTGAAGCTGATATGCGCGTAGGCGGCCCGCTTGGCGTTCTTGGACAGGTTGAGCGAGGCCATCCAGGACGTGACCGTGGTGCCGAGATCGGCCCCGAGCGAGAAGGCGACCGCGGTCTGCCATTCGAGGACGCCGGCAGCGCCGAGGCCCATGACGATGCCGATCGTCGCCGACGAGGAGTGGATCATGGCCGTGATGCCGGCCGCGATCAGCACGCAATAGACGAGGCCCATGAAGGTGTCGGCCTTCAGGGCCGAGATCACCGACATCACCTCCGGAATGCTGCGCAGCGGCCGCAAGCCCCCAGTCATCAGGTTCAGGCCGTAGAAGATCAGCGCGAAGCCCATGCAGGCGAGCGCGATGTTGCGGACCTTTTCGTCCTTGGCGAACACGTAGACGAGCGCAAAACAGCCGGCGAGCAGGAGGCCGAGCGGCCCGAGCGGGAGCGCGATCAGCCCGTTGCCGAGCGTCGTGCCGATATTCGCGCCCATGATGACGCTGATGGCCGGACGGAGCCCGACGACCCCGGCGTTGACGAGGCCCACCACCATCACGGTCATGGCCGTCGAGGACTGGATGATCCCGGTGATGAAGGTGCCGGCAAGCACGCCCTTGACCGGCGTCCCTGCCACCCTGGCCAAGAATCTCCGCATCTTGTTCACGGCGAGCGACTGGATGCCGTTCGACATGAACTCGAGGCCCAGCATGAAGATGCCGAGCCCGCCGATCACCGGCACGAGGACGTCCTTGAAGATATCTGCTTGCATCACCCGCCCCGAATATCGGCCCCGACGGCTGCGGCGCTTCGGATACGGGTCACGCCAGGACGCGCGAGACAGCCGAAGAGCCGCCGGCAGGCGGATGCCGGACATGTGAATGCGGATGCATGACGGCCTGACGACGGTGCGTCGCGATTACGGTGCGCCCGTCACCCCACCGGGTGGTACTGGTACAGCCACGTCTCGCTGAGCACCGCCCCTTCGCGGCCGGGGGCACCGGCCGTGCCGCGGAGGAAGCAGCGCAGGTCGACAGGTTCGCGGCCCTCGGTGGCAAGGTCGAACTGGACGCGCCAATGGCCGGGAACGTCGTTCGGGACCGCTTCCGTGCGGATGTAGGAGAAGGTGCCACGTGACGCGGTGAGGACGGGTTCGGGGAGGACGCCCTTCGGCAGGTTTTTCAGCGGGCCGCCCAGGAATTCGAGCAGGAACTTGCGGACGCCACGCGGCCGCGCCGTGCCGGGCGCGCCGCCATTGCCGAGGCGGGTCGCGATGCAGCGGGCCAGCGGGGTCGGGTCGGGCTCGTCCGCCGCCCAGGTGGTCCGGTAGCTGAAGGAGAGTTCCTGACCGGCGCGGGCCGGTTCGGCCGGCACCCACATGGCCACGACATTGTCGTGGATCTCGTCGTCGGTCGGGTTCTCGACGAGCTGCACGCTGCCACGGCCCCAATCCCCACGCGGCTCGATCCAGAGCGAGGGTCGGCGGTCGTAGAAGACGCCGTCCTGGTAATGGTCGAAATTCCGGTCGCGCTGCAGCAGGCCGAAGCCGCGCGGCGTCGCGTCCGTGAAGGCCGAGACCTGGGTGAAGGGCGGGTTGTTCAGCGGGCGCCAGATGCGCTCGCCCGAACCCGTCCACATCGCGAGCCCGTCGGAATCGTGGATCTCGGGCCGCCAATCGACCATCGTGGGCTTCGCGGTCTCCGAATACCAGAACATCGAGGTGAGCGGCGCGATGCCGAGCCGCGCGACGTCGCGCCTGAGCACGACCACCGACTCGACGTCGATCGTCACCTTCGCGTCCCGCCGCATGGTGAAGCGATAGGCGCCCGCGACGGAAGGACCGTCGAGCAGCGCACAGAGCACGACCGTGTCGCCGCCCGGCGCAGGGGTCTCGAACCAGATCTCGGTGAAGTCCGGGAACTCCTCGGCCACGTTGTACACGACCGTGTTCAGGGCGATGCCCCGGGCCGAAAGGCCGTATTGGGCGAGTTCCCCGATGGCCCGGAAATAGGAGGCGCCCAGGAATGCGACCCAGTCGTTCCGGCGCCAGTCGAGCTTGCCGTCGCGGCGCTCCTGGAAGCGGAACCCGGCAAAGCCCGTATCCTTGGGCAATTGGTGCGCCGGCGAGCTCGCAGGCATGTCGAAATAGGATGGATCGTAGAGGATCTCGCGGGCTCGTCCGCCCTCGACCGCATGCATCCGGACCGGCTTCTGGAAGAAGCGGCCGAGATGGAAGAAGGTCACCGGGAACGGGCTCGGCCCGTCGGCCCAGAGCGCGAGGTCGGTCCGGAACTTGATCCGGCCATGCTCGTCATAGTCCAGGCGGTCGAGCACGTCGGGCCGCGCCGGCTGGGGCGCTGAATAGGGAAGGCGGCCGATGCGCCTCACCTCGTCCTGGAGTGCATCGAAGGAAAAGGGCGTCGCCGGCCCGTAGGACAGGCCCGCGGCCGCGACGGCAGGGGTCGCGAAACCCGAGGCCGCGAGCCCGGCCGTGGCGGCGGCAGCCGATGCGAGGAGGTGACGTCGATCGATCATCGGGAGGTCGGCATGGAGGGCGCGGCGTCTGGGGCCGGCCTCTCTGCCGGGCATTGGAGGTAGGAGGCGAGGCCCTCTACGTCAATTGTCCTAGCGCGTCCCGGTGCCGGCCGTGCTAACCCGCCGCGAAAGGCCGGGCCGCACAACGCGCCGCCCGTCGCGGGACGAGGACACGGCATGGCGGAAGCGCGGCCCCTGACGGGCGAGGCGGCAGCGGAGACCGGCCTGAAGGAGCCGGCCGAGGTCTCGACCGAGGCGTTGCGCAAGGCCGAATCCTACATCGAGGCCGAGGAGGGCGCGACCAACCGGCTCGACGGCTGGGGCGGCCGGATCGCGATGACGATCGCCGTCCTCATGAGCCTGTTCCACCTCTACGCCGCCTATTCCATCGTTCCGACGCAGGAGCTGCGCTACACCCATGTCGGGTTCGTGCTGCTCCTGTCCTTCCTGCTGTTCCCGGCCGCGGCCCGGTTCCGCAACGCCATCAAGTGGTGGGACGTCGTCATCGGCCTCATGGCCGTCGGCATCATCGGCTATGCACTCATGGGGGGTGAGGACTTCACCGACCGGGCGACCGGGCCGGACCGGCTCGATGTCGTGCTCGGCCTCGTCTTCATCGTCATCCTGCTCGAGGCGACGCGCCGCACGACCGGGCTGATCATGCCGGTCGTGGCCGTGTGCTTCATCGCCTACGCGATGCTCGGCCCGTATCTCCCGGCGCCCTGGACCCATCGCGGCTACGACATCTACCGCCTCGTCGGGCACCTGTTCATCACGCTGGAAGGCATCTTCGGCGTCGCCGTCGACGTCTCCGCGACCCTGATCGTGCTGTTCACGATCTACGGCGCGTTCCTGGCGCAATCGGGCGCCGGCAAGTTCTTCATCGACTTCTCGCTGGCGATGATGCGCGGCAAGCCGAACGCGCCCGGCCGGACGGTGGTCCTGTCCTCGTTCCTGCTCGGCGGCCCCTCGGGCTCGGGCGTGGCGACGACCGTCATGATCGGCACCGTCGCCTACCCGATGATGAAGAAGGCCGGCTTCTCGGCCACCGCGGCCGGCGGGCTGCTGGCAGCCGGCGGGCTCGGCGCCATCCTGTCGCCGCCGGTCCTCGGCGCCGCCGCCTTCCTGATCGCCGAGTTCCTCAAGATCTCGTATCTCGACGTGATCTGGATGGCGACCATCCCGACCGTCCTCTACTACCTGTCGCTCCTGATCATGGTCGAGTTCGACGCCAAGCGCTTCGGCGCGAAAGCGGTCGAATACGACCAGGAGCTGCCGCTCTCCGTGATGCTGCGCCGCTACGGCTTCCACTTCCTGTCGCTTCTCGCGGTGGTTGGCTTCATGGTGTGGGGGTTCTCGCCGCAGCTGTCGGTCTTCTACGCGGTCGCCGTCACCTTCGCGCTGTCGTTCCTGCGCCCGGAGACGTCGCTCTTCCCGCGCAAGCTCGGCCGCGCGCTCGCGGACGGCTCCGTCGGCGTCCTCAACGCCGCCACCACCTGCGCCTCGGCCGGCATCGTGGTCGGCGTCGTGACGCTGACCGGACTCGGGCTCAAATTCTCGTCGATCGTGATCGCCTATGCCGGCGGGAGCCTGCTCCTCACCGCGATCTACACGGCGCTGATCGTCTGGGTGATCGGGCTCGCGGTCCCGGTCACGGCCTCCTATATCATCTGCGCGGTGATCGCGGCCCCCGCCCTGATCCAGCTCGGCGTGCCGGATTACGCCGCCCACATGTTCATCTTCTACTATGCGGTGCTGTCGGAGGTGTCGCCGCCGACGGCGCTCTCGCCCTTCGCGGCCGCGGCCATCACGGGGGGCGATCCCTACAAGACGACGCTGCAGAGCTGGAAATACACGCTTCCCGCCTTCCTGGTGCCCTTCGTCTTCGTGCTCGACCCCGACGGCGTCGGGCTTCTGCTGAAGATCCCGAAGGACGGCAGCTCGGTTTCCATCGTCTGGATCACCCTGAAGACGACGCTCGGCCTCGTGGCCCTGGCGGCCGCGGCCCAGGGCTGGGCGCTCAGGCGCACGACCACGGCCGAGCGCTGGCTCCTCGGACTCGCCGGGTTGCTCCTGGTCTTCCCGAGCCTGCTCGAAGCGCTGGCCGAACGGGTCAGCGGGCGCAACATCGACTATACCTGGGCCATCGGCCTCGCACTCGGGGCCGGGGTGCTGGCCTGGCAGCGGATGCGGCCGACCGTCCCGATCGCGGCCTGAGACCGGTCAGACCGCCCCGTAACCCTCGGCAGGCTCATCGCGGCCCCGCGACCACACCCTCGTCGTGAAGCCGCGCGACCTCGCCGTCGCCGTATCCGATCTCGGCAAGGATCTCGTCGGTATTCTCGCCGAGGCTCGGCGCGCGCTCGGCCGGCACCCTGTCCGCTCCCGAGAAGGCGGCGGGAGTGCCGGGCGTGAGATAGATGCCGATCCCCGGATGGTCGACGAGCGAGAAGATCGGGTTGTCGATTGAACAGTCGGGATCCTCCTCGATCGCCTGGCGGAAGCTGCGGTAGCGCGACCAGGTCACGCTCCGCGCCTCGAGGAGAGCGGCCACCTCGTCGGCCGTACGCGCCGCGAAGAAGGGTGTGAGAACCTCCGTGATGGCCCGACGGTGCTCGAAACGCACGCCTTCGCGGGTGAGGTCGGCGCCGAGCCGTTCGGCGAGCGCGGCGAGGGCCGCCTCGGTGCCCGTCGCGGCCTTCAGGTTGTCCCATTGCCGGAGCGTGAGCGCGACGACGATGACGCGCGCGCCGTCCCGGCAGGTGAAATCCTGCGCATAGGCGCCGTAGAGGGCGTTGCCGACCTTCGGGCGATCGACGCCGTTGATCGTCACCTCGCCGATGATGCCGAGATGCCCGAGCATGGCCAGCGCCATGTCCTTGAGCGCGAGTTCCACGACCTGTCCCTGGCCGGTGATGCGACGATGGCGTTCGGCGGCCAGGATCGCGAGCGCGGCCTGCTGGCCGGTGATGCAATCCCAGGCCGGGAGCACGTGGCCCACGGGCTCGGCCGACCCTTCGGGCCCGGTCGCGTCGGGAAAGCCGACCGCGGGATTCACCGTGTAGTCCACCTGCGGGCCGCCCCTTCGGTCGCCCGTGATCGACATCATGATGAGGTCGTCGCGATGCCGGCGCAGGGCGTCGTAATCCATCCAGCCGCGCCCGCGCAGATTCGTTAGGAAGATGCCCTTGCCGTCGCCGGGCGCGCAGATGAGCCGGGTCACGATCTCCTGTCCCCTGGGAGTCGTGATGTCGACCGCGAGGCTGCGCTTGCCCTTGTTCAGCCCGGCCCAGAAGAGGCTGCGACCCGTGTCCGTGACCGGCCAGCGGGTGTGATCCAGTCCCCCGCCGATGCGGTCGAAGCGGATCACGTCCGCGCCCATCTGGGCGAGCGTCATTCCGGCGAGAGGAGCGGCGACAAAGGCCGACCCCTCGACGATCCGCAGCCCCTCCAAGATCCCGGCCATGATCGCCCTCTCCGGTCCACCGCCGGTTGCGGCGATCCCCGGATGACAGATTGGACCAGCGTCGCCGCTCCGTCACGCGGCCCTCCCCTCCATAGGTCTGAGGCCGCGAAGATTGCCCCGTCCCCGTCCCGCGCCTACATCTCGCCTCAAAGCCGCTCGCGCGGCATGGGAGGATTCACATGGACTTGATCACCCGCCGTGGCTTCAACGTGGCGCTCGGCACCAGTGCGGCCGCTTTCGCGCTCCGCGGCCTGCCCGCCTTCGCTCAAGCGAAGACCTACGCGATCGGGACCGGCGGCACGGGCGGGGTATATTATCCCCTCGGCGGCGCGGTCGCGAATGTGCTGTCGAAGAACCTGCCCGGCGTGCAGGCGACCGCCGAAGTCACCGGCGGATCGGTCGACAACCTGAAGCTCATCGCGTCGGGCCAGAGCGAGATCGGCTTCTCGATGGCGGATGCCGCCCTCGACGCCCAGAACGGCCAGGACAAGTTCAAATCCGCCAAGGTCCCGCTGCGGACCCTCCTCGTCCTCTACCCGAACCGGATGCACGTCGTGACGATCGACGGGACCGGCATCGACAAGATGTCCGACCTGAAGGGCAAGCGCGTCTCGACCGGCGCGCCGGGCTCCGCGACCGAGGTCATGGCCTTTCGCGTGATCGAGGCGGCGGGTCTCGACAAGGACAAGGACATGAGGCGCGAGCGGCTCTCGGTCGCCGAGAGCGTGAACGCCATCAAGGACCGCAAGATCGACGCCTTCTTCTGGGTCGGCGGCCTGCCGACCGCGGCCGTGACCGATCTCGGCGCGACGCCGGGCGTCAAGATGAAACTCGTCGACCATGCCGACTTGGCGGAGAAGATGAACGCCAAATACGGCAAGCTCTATTCGCCCTCGACCATCCCGGCCGGGAGCTATCCGGGCACAGCAGCCGCCAACCAGAATACCGAGGTCTGGAATATCCTCGTCACGGGCGACAAGATGTCGGACGATGACGCCTACAAGATCGTGAAGACGCTGATCGAGCGGAAGGCCGACCTCGTCGCCGTGCACAAGGAGGCCGAGGCCTTCGGGATGGAGAACCAGGTCCAGGAGCGTTCGCCGATCCCGTTCCATCCGGGCGCGATGAGGTATTTCAAGGAGAAGGGCGTCGGCGGCTAGCCAGGAGCGCCGACCTCCTCTGAACCCTGCCGCTCCTTGACTGAGCCGGGAGCGGGCGGGCGTCCGATCCGCATCAGGAGCGCGAGCGGGACGAGCCCGATGGCGACGATCAAGAGGGCGGCGATCGTGCCGTCCTCGTAGGTGCCCCTGATGGCCTCGCCGTGGAGATGGGTGGCGAGCGTTTCCACGTTGAGCGGCCGCAGCAGCAGCGTCGCCGGCAGTTCCTTGGCACATTCCACGAAGACGAGAAGCGCACCGCTCGCGATCGAGGTCGCGGCGAGCGGCAGGTGGATCCGGCCGACGGTGCCGGTCCGGCGCGCCCCGAGCCCAAGGCTCGCCTCGTCGAGCGACAGCGGCACCTTTGCGAGACCGGCCTCGATGGCGCCGAGCGCGACCGCGAGGAAGCGTACCGCATAGACATAGACGAGGGCCGCGCTCGACCCGACCAGCACGAGCCCGATCTCGAAGCCTGAGACCGCCCCAACGATGCCGGCCATGATGCCGTCGATCGCCACGAGAGGGGCGAGACAGCCGACCGCCAGGATGATCCCCGGAACGCCATAGCCGAGTGCGGCCGTCCAGCGGAGCCAAGCCGAGCCGCGCGAGGGAAACAGGCGGCCGCCACAGGCGAGGACGAGCGCGAGGAGAACGATCGCGCTTGTCGCGGCCAGCGCCAGCAGCACGGTCGCGATTGTCTCGTCGACCAGCGTGGGTGAGAGGCCGGCATAGCCGATCCGGCTCGCGGCGCTCAGGACGAGGTGAAGGCTCGGGGCCGCGAAGCCGACCAAAACGGGCACGAGCGCCAGGGCGAGAGCCGCAGCCGCACGCCAGCCTGACAGGCGGCGCCGGTCGGCCCGCCCGCCTCCCTCGGGACCGGCCATGTCGCGGCGCCGTCGCGCCCAGCGTTCCGCCCCGATCAGGGCCGCGACGACGAGAAGGGTCGCGAGCGCGATCTGGGCGGCCCCGGCGAAATTCGACCGGTTCACCCAGGTCTCGTAGATCGTGACGGTGAGCGTCCGGACGCCGAGATATTCCGAGGCGCCGACGTCGTTCAGGGCCTCCAGCAGCGCGAGGCTCGTCCCGGCCACGATGCCGGGGCGGGCGAGCGGCAGCGCCACACGGCGGAAGACCTGGCCCGGCCGCGCGCCGAGCGAGCTTGCGGCGTCGAGCAGTTCCGCCCCTTGCGCCAGGAAGAGCGCGCGCGTCGGCAGGTAGACGTAGGGATAAAGCACGAAACCGAGCAGGAGGGCGCACATCCCGGTCGAGCGTACGTCCGGAAACCACCAGAGGTCGGCCGGCCGGGCCAACCCGAGGAGGCCGCGAAGGCCCGTCTGGACGGGCCCGATCGGGTGCAGGATGTCCAGATAGCAGAAGGCGACGATGTAGGTCGGGATCGCGAGAGGCAGGACGAGAGCCGGCTCCACCCACCCGCGACCCGGAAAATCGTAGACCGAGACCAGCCAGGCCGATCCCACGCCGAGGCAGAGCACGACGATGCCGGTACCGGCGAGGAGCGCGACACTGTCGAACAGAGCCCGCCGGAGCGACGTCCAGCCGAGCCCTTCCTCCCAGATGCCGGTGCCCTGCACGGCCGTGACCGCGAGCGAGAGCAGAGGGGCCGCGACCAGCGCCGCGACGACCAGCAGAACCAGTCGGAAGACGTGACGGGGCGGGTCGCCCTGGGCAGGCTCGGTCCCGTCCGAGACGAACGTCAGGGGCGGGACGACGAGGGTGGGCAGCGCCAGCTCGACGGCTTCTCGGCCCAGCCCGCGCCATCGGGACCGGCTCACGAGCGAGCGGGCTCGCCCATCCTCTCGCCTGCCGACCGGCCGGCTCTCGCTCCGGCGTGATCGCGAGGTGGGCTCAATCGTCGAACCCGACGCGCTCCACGAGGGTCGAGGCGAGCTTGCGGTTCCGCGCGATGGTGCCGAGCGGAAGTGGATCGATGCCGAGCCGGCCGAGACCGGCGATGATCGGGTCCGGCTCGGCGCCTGCCTTCACGGGATATTCGAAGGCGCCGCCGGCATAGAGCGCTTGGGCCTCGTTCGAGACCAGGTATTCGAGCAGGCGCACGGCTTCGACACGGTTCGGGGCGTGCTTGGCGACCGCCGCTCCCGAGACGTTCACATGCGTGCCTCCGCCGGCGAAGGTCGGAAGGAGCACCTTGATGGACTCGCCCCAGCTTTTCTGGTCGGGACCGCCCCGTCCGCTCCGCATCAGGCCGACATAGTAGGAATTGCCGAGGCCGATCTGGCAAAGGCCCGCCTTGATGTCCCGGGCGACTTCCCGGTCACCCCCGGACGGACGACGGGCGAGGTTCGCCTTCACGCCGCGCAGCCATTCCTCGGTCTTCGCCTCGCCGTGCTTCGCGAGATGAGCGGCCACGAGCGCCGTGTTGTAGGGATGCTGGCCCGAGCGCAGGCAGATCTTGCCCTTCCAGCGCGGCGAGGCGAGATCCTCGTAGGTGATCGCGGAGAGGTCCGCGAGGGCCGGGTCGGCATAGACGACGCGGGCCCGCACCGACAATCCAAACCACTGCCCATCCGGGTCGCGCAGGTTTTCGGGGATCGCGGCAGCCAGGATTTCCGACCGGAGCGCCTGCGTCGTGCCCTTGTCGACGAGTTCGACCATGTTGCCGATATCGACCGTCATGAGGACGTCGGCAGGTGACCGCGCGCCTTCGGCGGCGACCCGCTCGGGCAGTCCCTTGTCGATGAAGACGGTGTTGACCTTGACGCCCGTCGCGGTGGTGAAGGCGTCGAGCAGCGGCCGGATCAGGCCGGGCTCCCGCGTCGTGTAGAGGTTCACCTCGGCGGCGGCGGCCGGAGCCGCGACGGTCAGGACCAAAAGGCCGCCGAGGAGGACGGACAGCAAAGCGCGCATGGGACGTTTCCTTTGGACCCGCCCCAAAAGCCCCAATTGCAGCAAAAAGGCAAGAAAATCAGTAGTTTAGACTTAGAACGATTTGAAACTCGGCCCGATCAGCGATGAGGATCGGTGGTGGTCGCCTTGCGCCAGAGCTGCACCATGAGCCAGACCGCCATGAGGCCGAAGACGAACATCAGGCCGTAGCCGACGTAATCGCCGAGTTCGAACAATCCGGCGATCGCCCATCCTCCCGCGAGGGCGACGGCGAAGACCTCGACCCCGATCAGCACCATCAGGCTGAGCGTCGTCAGGATGGCCGACCCATCAGGTCGGCGGGTCGGCTTGGCCACGCTCTGCTCCGCAAACATAGGGCCGTCTACCGTGAACGGCCCGGCCCGTGCAACAAGGCGAGACGCCTCACGGAACCGCCGAGCCCCATGCCCGACACGCCGACCTTCACCTCAGCCGCAGTCGCCGCGCCCCATCGTCTGGCTGCAGCATCGGGCCGCAACGTTCTGATCGGCGGCGGCAATGCTCTCGAGGCGATGGTCGCGATGGCGGCCACGATCGCCGTCGTCTACCCGCACATGAACTCGATCGGGGGCGATGCCTTCTGGGTCGTCAGGGAGCCAGGCGGGCGCGTGCGGGCGATCGAGGCCTGCGGCCCCGCCGGGTCGCTCGCGACCGCTGCGCGCTACCGCGAGAAGGGCTACGACGCGATCCCGTTCCGCGGTCCGGAAGCGGCCCTGACAGTGGCGGGCGCCGTTGGCGGATGGGCGCTCGGTCTCGAATACGCGAAGAGCCTCGGCGGCCGCTTGCCCCTCGCCGACCTGCTGGCCGATGCGATCAGCTTTGCCGGCGATGGCTGTCCCGTCTCCGCTTCGGAACTCCGGACCGTGCCGAACGAGGCCGAGGCGCTCTGGGCGGCGCCGGGCTTCGCCGAGACTTTCGGCTTCGACGGCAAGCCGCCCAAGGACGGCGACGTCCGCCGCAACCCAAAACTCGCCGACACCCTGTCCCAGCTTGCCTCGGCCGGGCTCGAAGACTTCTACCAGGGCGACATCGCCCGCGAGATCGCGGCCGATCTCGAGCGGATCGGCGCCCCGGTGACGCGGGCCGATTACCAGGCCTTCCGGGCGGTGGCCCGCGAACCCCTCCAAGCCCGGCTCCGGCACGCGACGGTCTACAACAAGGCGCCCCCGACCCAGGGTATGGCGGCGCTCCTGATTCTCGGCATCTACGAACGGCTCGGCGTCACCGGAGCGGAGGGCGTGCGCCACCATCACGGGCTCATCGAGGCGACGAAGCGGGCCTTCCGCATCCGGGACCGCGTGGTCACCGACTTCCGCGAGCTCCGCCACGATCCGGCGACCTTCCTGACGCCCGAGGTGTTCGAACGCGAGGCGGCCGCGATCCGCATGGACCGGGCGGCGCCCTTCCCGATGCCGGCCGGCGACGGCGACACGGTCTGGATGGGCGCGATCGACGGATCGGGCCTCGCCGTCTCCTACATCCAGTCGGTCTATTGGGAATGGGGCTCGGGCTGCGTCCTCCCGCAGACCGGCATCGTGATGCAGAACCGCGGCGCCTCGTTCTCGCTCGACCCCGCCTCCGTCAACCCGCTGGAACCTGGCCGGCGGCCCTTCCACACCCTCAATCCGGCGCTGGCTGCGTTCCATGACGGCCGGGTCATGCCGTACGGCGCGATGGGGGGCGACGGCCAACCCCAGTTCCAGGCGCAGCTCTACACGCGCTACGCCGATCTCGGCGAGACCATCGCCCAGGCAGTCGAACGGCCACGCTGGCTCCTCGGCCGCACCTGGGGTTCGACCTCGACGTCGCTGAAAATCGAGAGCCGTTTCGATCCGAACATCGTCGAAGGGCTCGAACGCCTCGGCCACGAGGTCGAGGAGGTCGGCCCCTATTCCGACGGGCTCGGCCATGCCGGCATGCTGGTGAAGCATCCGCGCGATGGCCGCGTCGAGGCGGTGCACGATCCCCGGTCGGATGGGGGTTCGGAGGGGGTTTAGCGCGAAGTCAGGCCCGACCGCCGGCGGTTTCGAACACGCGCGCGAGTTGCTGGGCTAGAAGGCTCTCGAGGAGAGCCTCCATTTTCGACAGATCCAGTACCTGTCGCTTCCAGGCATCATCTGCCGCATCGAGCGCATCTTCGTAGGATATTCGATGGCTTACGATCAACTCGGGGAAGGTCGGCGTTCCCGGAAGCACTCCGCCAAGCTTCGCCGAGAGGACGACGAAAGAGGTGGCTCGGGACGTACGCCCATTTCCGTCCGCGAAAGGATGGATCCAGTTTAGCCTCCACATTACGTAGGCGGCGAGTTGTATGGCGGTCGCGTCTATCCAGCGCTCGTTCACCTCGTCGCACATGTCTTCAACAAGCGCCGCAACAAGATGGGCACCAACCGGTTCGTGCTTGCTGCCTCTTATCTCGACATCACCCGGCCGGAAGTTGCCAGCATAGGAGCTGATCCCTCGCAAGGCCTCGCGATGAAGGGACAACACCATCGATGGCCGCAAGCGGAAGCTTTGTCTCTCCACGGATTCGAAGACGAACTGAACGGCGAGATCGTATTGCCGTAGGCCGTTCCGCCCTTCGGCTTCCGCCTTGGCGTGAGGATCGGTGATGATTTCCGGTTCGAGCGCCTGGCTGTGTCGCTCCTCACGCACGGGATCGGTCATCCGCGTCTTGCTCCCGCTCCAGCTTCTCCGCCTGCTGGTCGATCATCTCGCGGGTGATCAGGGAGTTCTCGAACGCGGTGTTTCCGAAGGCGAAACTACGGCGCTGCTTCTCCCGATCCTCGGGCGTGGGACGCAAGCGCTGCGCAGCCTCGATCATAGCCTTGAGGGTCTCGGTCATCGGAGGCTCCACGAACGAACGGCCAGCATGTCATGGTGAGTCGACCACCGGCAACTGTTCGGCTCGTGATACGACGTTCATGTGCCGCGATCTGCCGCAATCGTCGCCGCTTGCCGCCGCGTTGCGCCGCACCATCTGACGCCGGTCCTCATGAGGTGACGATGGTGGATCGACGCCAGATCACGGTCGGGATGGCTGCCTCGCTGGTGGTGGCTTCGGATGCGCGAGCAGGCGACCAGGGGACGAAAGCCGGCATGGAAAGCTTCACCTCGGGCGGCCTTCCGATCGGCGTGGAATGGTTTCCGGCCGGGAGCGGGACGGGGCCGGCCGTGCTGCTGCTGCATGGCGCCGACGGCCTGACCTTCGCAGAAGGGTATCGCCTCGCCGCCCGCGTCCTCGCCTCGGCCGGATACCATGTCGGCTTCGTGCATTACCTTGATCGGACCCGGGACCGGCGGGTCGTCTATTCGCGCATCAAGCAGGATTATCCGACCTGGATGACGGTCACGCGGGATGCGGTGTCCTGGATCGCGAACCATCCGGGGGTCGATCCGGCCCGGATCGGGATCGTCGGCGTTTCGCTCGGGGCCGCGCTCGCGATCGACACGGCCGGGGCCGACACGCGCATCAAGGCGCTCGTGGATTATTTCGGCCCCGTCCTGGACGGGGTGCACGGCCGGGTGAAGCGTCTCCCCCCGACGCTGATCCTGCACGGTCAGATGGACGGCGTCGTCGGCATCGAACACGCCCACGCCTTCGAGGCGATGCTGAAGCGGCTCGGCACGCCCTACGAGATCAAGATCTACCCCGACCAGGGCCACGGCTTCATCGGCGCGGCCCAGCTCGATTCCGCCGCCCGCGTCTCCGCCTTCCTAGGCCGTCATCTCGGAGCAGCAGCGCGGCCGGGATGAGTGGCCCGCGAAGAGGGGCGCTTGAAGATGGTCTGATTGTCTGACAACGGTGGACTCCACGAGCGCACCGGGAGGACAATGTGAAGCGTATCTGGTGGGCGGCGATCGCCTTCATGGCGGCCGCCCCGGCGGCCCTAGCGCAGCAGCCCTTTCCCTCCAGGCCCGTCACCTTCGTCGTGCCCTATGCCCCGGGCGGCACGACCGACGTGCTGGCCCGCATCATCGGCAAGGCGATGGGCGCCCAGCTCGGCCAGACGGTCATCATCGAGAATGCCGGCGGAGCGGGCGGGACGACCGGCACGCAGCGCGTCGTCCGGGGCGAGCCCGACGGCTACACGCTCAGCTTCGGCAATATGGGCTCGCTCGCGGCCAACGTATCGCTTTATCCGCAGCTCTCCTTCGATCCCCGCCGCGACCTCGTTCCGGTCGGCCTCGTGGCCACGGTCCCGATGGTGCTCTCGGTCAGCAAGAAGTCGGGCATCACGACGCTCGCGGCCTTCGTCGAGCGGCTCAAGGCGAAGGAGGGCGGCGTCAATTTCGGCACGGCCGGGATCGGCTCGACGAGCCATCTCGCGGCCGCGGCCTTCACGAGCGCGAGCGGCACCAAGGCGACGCTGGTGAATTACCGCGGCTCCGGACCCTCGATCAACGACCTCGTGGCAGGGGTCGTGGACGCCGTCATCGACCAGACCGTCACGATGATCCCGATGCACAATGGCGGAAGCGTCACGGCAATCGGCGTGACAGGCGCCACCCGGGTACCGCAGATGCCGGACGTGCCCACCTTCGCAGAGGGCGGCGTCCCGGCCTTCGACCTCAGCGTCTGGAACGCGCTCGCGGCGCCGCGCGCCACCCCGCCCGCGATCCTGGCCCAGCTCGAGTCGGCCCTCTCCGCGGCCCTCGACGATCCCGAGGTGCGCCAGCGCTTCACCGATCTCGCGGCAGGTGCACCCGCCGGCGCCGGGCGCGGGTCGGCCGCGCTCGGCCGGCTCATCGCCACCGATGTCGAACGGCTGGGTCGGATCGTCGAGACGGCCGGGATCAAGCCCGAATAGGCGCTCTCAGCGGCCGGTGTCGGCCACAACAGGGTCGTCGGACCGCGCCGGGGTGTCGGGGGTATCGAGCTCACGGAGGGTAGAGGGCTCCTCCCGCGAAGCGGGTTCCTCCGGCCTGGCCGGAAGGGCGGAGGGCGCCGGCATATCGTCATCGCCGATCGCGCCCGACACGTAGGCCGCCATCCCGCGGGCGATCTCGCGTTCGCCGACCACGATGTAATCCGCCCCGTAGCGGCGCAGGTGCTCCACCTCGGCATCGGAATGCGCCCGGGCGACGATGCGCAGGTTCGGGTTCGCGGCCCGACCGGCCTCGATGAGGTTCGAGGCCTCGAACGGGTTCGGGATCGCGCTGATCAGCCAGCGCGCGCTGCCCAGATTGGCGGCATCGAGCAGGCCGGGCTGTCCGGCCGACCCGGCGATCACTTCCATGCCGTCCCGCCTGAGGCGCTCGACCGCGCCATCACGCTCCTCGATGACGAGAAACGGGGTGCCGGCATCCCTGAGCGACCGGGCGACGAGGCTGCCGACCCGCCCGTGGCCGACCAGGACGGTGTGGCCGACGAGAGCCGTGCGCGGCAGGATCGGCGCCTCCGATTCGAGATCGTCCGATGCGGCGCGGGGCAACGGGCCTCCCTCGGTCCTCGGAGCTCCCCAACGGTCGATCGCCGCGAAGACGAGCGGGTTCAGGATGATCGACAGGAGGGCGCCGGCCAGGACCAGGTCCCGCCCGGCTTCTGGGAGAAGACCGAGGCTGATCCCGAGCGTCGCCAGGATGAACGAGAATTCGCCGATCTGCGCGAGGCTTGCCGAGATCGTCAGCGCGGTCGACAGGGGGTGGCCGAAGGCCCGCACGATCGCGAGTGCGGCGAGCGACTTGCCGATCACGATGATGCCGAGGGTCGCCAGGACCGGACCCGGCTGCCGAATCAGGATGCTGGGATCGAACAGCATGCCGACCGAGACGAAGAAGAGGACCGCGAAGGCGTCCCGCAGCGGCAGCGTCTCCTGCGCAGCCTGATGGCTGAGCGGCGATTCCGCGAGGATCATCCCGGCGAAGAAGGCGCCGAGCGCGAAGGAAACCCCGAAGAGCTCGGCCGAGCCAAAGGCGCAGCCGAGCGCGATCGCGAGGACCGAGAGGCGGAACAGCTCGCGCGACCCCGTATGGGCGACGTAATGCAGGATCCAGGGGATGACGCGGCGGCCGACCACCAGCATGGCAGCCACGAATCCTACGAGCTTGAGGAGCGTGAGGCCGAGGACAGCCCATACGCTCTGCGGGTTCAGCCAAGCCGCGAGACCGCCCGGCGCGACCGGCGCTGCGCCGCCATCGGCCTTGCCGCCGAGGAGGCCCGCCACAGCCGGCAGAAGCACGAGCGCCAGCACCATCGCGAGGTCCTCGACGATGAGCCAGCCGACAGCGATCCGGCCCTTCTCGGTCTCGACCAGCCGGCGCTCCTGCAGGGCGCGGAGCAGCACCACGGTCGAGGCGACGGAGAGGGCGAGCCCGAAGACGAGGCCCCCGCCCATCGGCCAGCCAAGCAGCCAGGCGAGGCCCATCCCGAGGCCGGTCGCGATCACCATCTGGCCGACGGCGCCCGGGATCGCGATCGCCCGCACGGCGAGAAGGTCCGCGAGCGAGAAGTGCAGGCCGACGCCGAACATCAGGAGAATGACGCCGATCTCGGCGAGTTGCGGCGCGAGTTCCTGGTCCGCCACATAGCCGGGCGTGAACGGTCCGATCAGTATCCCGGCCACGAGATAGCCGACGAGCGGCGACAGCCGAACCCGTTGCGCGAGCGTACCGAAGATGAAGGCGAGGCCGAGGCCGGCCACGATGGTGGCGATCAGCGAGGTGTGGTGCATCGGTTCCTGTTCGAGGACGGGACCTTGCCCTTCGCAAAGCCCGCACCCATCTCATTCCCAACCAATATGGTTGTTAACGGGTGAGGAACAACCCTCTGCCGACACGCAAGCTCCAGAGTTCGGCCTTGTCGCCGGCCTTGTGCCGGGCGGCCCGCGGCCTTCTCGACTGGACCCAGGAAGAGCTGGCGGAACGGGCCGATGTCTCGCGCTCAACCGTTCGCGACTTCGAGAAGGAGAGGCACGGGCTCCAGGCCGCCTCCGCCGAGCAGATCGTCGCCGCCTTCGACAAGGCCGGCGTACTGTTCGTCGCAGCCGACGGCGTCGGCCGCGGCGTCCGGCTACGGGGCCTCTGACCCGACCGGACGCGGCCTCAATCGGCGCGAGATCGATTGCCGGCCGAACCCGGCTCGAGCTCGATCAGGTGACCGAAACGGTCGCGTTTCGCAGTGAGATATAGAAGGTTTTCGGGCGTCGTGCGCCCGGGCGAGCGCCGATGCGTCACGACGTCGATCCCGGCCTTCGTCAACGCCTCGATCTTGTCCGGATTGTTGGTGATCAGGTTGACGCGCCGGATGCCGAGCAGGTCCAGCATGGCGGCCGCGAAATCGAACCGGCGCTGGTCCGGACCGAAGCCCAGCATCTCGTCGGCGTCATAGGTGTCGTAGCCCTGTGATTGCAGCTTGTAGGCCCGGATCTTGTTCGCGATGCCGTTTCCGCGGCCCTCCTGGTCGAGATACAGGAGCACGCCGCCGCCCTGTTCCGCCATGAACCGGACGCTGGTCCGCAGCTGGTCGCCGCAATCGCATTTCAGGCTGCCGAACAGGTCGCCCGTCAGGCAGGCCGAGTGGAGCCGCACGGTCACGGGCTCGGCGATGTCCGGACGCCCGATCACGACCGCGATCTGGTCGCGCAGTCCCTCGCCGCCGCGAAACACCACGAACTCGGTCTCCGGCGCGCCCTCCAACGGGACAGGGGCGCGGCCGACGATCTTGAGGTCGCGCACCCGCGCGGCCCGGTAGGCGCGAACCGAGGCAGCCGGCACCCGCAGCACGGAATGGTCGACCTCGATCGAGCGCCCGAGCGGGATCGCGACCACGGCCGGCAGCGCCAGCGCGAGGCGGGCGAGTTCGAGCGCATCCTCGTCCAGGGACGAGGTCCCCCGGACCGGCGCGTCGATCCGGGCATCGATCGCGAAGGCGAGCGAGGCGATCCGCTCGGGATCGACGCGCGGCAGCGCCACGACCCCGTTCTCGCTCCGCTCGAGACCGAGCCGGTTCAGCCGGGCGGCCGGGAGCACGAGCCGCGCCCCGCCGGCCGCGATGGCGTCGAGCTTCGCAGCATGATCCGGGGTCAGGTCCTCGATGCCCTGGACGAGGGCAGCGTTGGCCGCGTCGTCGAGCAGAACAGGACGGCCCATGCGCAGTTCGGCAATGGCGCGCTCGACGGTGGTCCGTTCCGGGCTGTCCGAGAGGCTGAGGGTCAGTCGCATCGGTTCAATATGGTCGGAGGGCGGGAGGGTGCAACTCGTCCCGGCTTCTCGGGGCCTGCAGGGTGGTTCGGCTTTCGCCGTAACCGAACCGCAATCACCCTCTGTCAGGCTCTCGCCTTTCGACGGACGCACCATGAGAGCAGCCACGCTCGCCGCCCCGGATGCTCGGCAGGCCCGCCCTGCCTCGGCCGAACCGGGCTTCCGCTGGGCCGACCCGCTGCTTCTCGGCGGCGCCGTCCTTGTCGGCCTGATACTGCTGGGTGACCGTCTGCTCGGCGATTCCGACACGCAATGGCACGTCGCGATCGGGGCCGAGATCTGGCGTGATCGGGGGCTGCCCTGGACCGACACCCACAGCCACACCTTCGCCGGGGCGCCCTGGATCGCCAAGGAATGGCTGTCGCAGCTCCTGCTCGCGGGCGCCTATGCGGCCGCGGGCTGGCCGGGCGTCGTGGCGGTCGCGGCGCTTGCGCTCTCGGCCACCTTATCCACCCTGTTCGGCTGGCTCCAGCGCCGCCTCCGGGCGAGCGTCGCCTTTGCCCTCACAGCGCTGCCGATCATGTTCCTGGCGCCGCATGCCCTCGCCCGGCCCCATGTCTTCGCGCTGCTGCCGCTCCTTCTCTGGACGATGGGCCTCGTCGCGGCCGTCGAGCGCGGGAGGGCGCCCTCGCCCTGGCTTCTCGCACTCCTGGCGCTCTGGGCGAACCTGCATGGCAGCTTCACGATCGCCTACCCGCTGGCTGGCCTGATGGCGGCGGAGGCCGTGCTCGCGGCCCCATCCGGGCGGCGCATGGCGCTGGCCTGGCGGTGGGGCCTGTTCGGCCTGGCCTCGCTCGCGGCCGGTTGCGCCTCGCCCTACGGTATCCGGGCCATGGCGGTGACGGCCGGTCTCTTCGGCAGCGGCGAGTCGCTGCCCTTCCTGACCGAGTGGCAGCCCCTGGTTTTCGATGCGATCGGCCTGACGGCCCTCGCCTCCGCGGCCGCCCTCGTGGCCGCGCTCGCCTCCGCCCCGCGCGCCAATGCGGCCCGGATGGCCATCCTGCTCCTGCTGACCGCGCTGTCGGTGCGTCACACCCGCTTCCTCGACGTCTTCGCGCTCGTCGCGCCCGTGATCGCGGCCGCTCCCCTTCTCAGGCGCTGGCCGACGCTGGTCCCCGAAGCGAACGCCAATGGCGCGGGCCCAAGGGTTCGGTGGACGGCGCTCGCCATCCTGGGCCTCGCCGCCGTTGGACTCGCGGCGACGACCCGGCCCGAGCCGGCCGCGGCCGTCACGCCCTCCGCGGCCCTCGCGGCGGCGCAGCGGGCGGGCGTCGCGGGTCCGCTCTACAACGACTATGACTTCGGCGGCTTCCTGATCGCGCGCGGCGTCCCGACCTTCATCGACGGCCGCACCGACCAGCTCTTCCTCCAAGGCTTCATCTCGGGCGTGTACCGGGCGGTGCGGGCCGAGGATCGCACGGCCTTCGTCGCGCTCCTCGACCGCTACCGGGTCACCTGGGCGCTGGTCAGGCCGACATCGGCCGAGGCCCGGCATCTCGACGGAGCGGCCGGCTGGCGGCGGATCCATGACGATCCGGTGGCCGCGGTCTATGTCCGGGGCGGACTTCCCTCGGGCCGCGCCGCCCCGTAAGCGAGGCCTCCCGCCGCCAGAGTGACGGGACGGACACGCTTATGGCCACACCTTCCGACCGCATCACCTTCGACGACTTCCTCAAGGTCGACATCCGGGTCGGCCGCGTGGTCGCGGCCGAGCCCTTTCCGGAAGCCCGCAAGCCCGCCTTCCGGCTCACGATCGATCTCGGGCCGGAGATCGGGGAAAAGCGCTCCTCGGCGCAGATCACCCGCAATCACACCCTCGAGGACCTGCCGGGCCGGCTCATCCTCTGCGTGGTCAATTTCCCGCCGCGTCAGATCGGCCCGATGATGTCCGAAGTCCTCACCCTCGGCGTACCGGACGAGCATGGCGAGGTCATGCTGATCGGCCCGGACCGCGATGTGCCGGTCGGCGGCCGGATGTATTGACGGATGAGGGATCCGATCCTGCCTACCCTCCGGCCGCGAGCAGCGGAAAAGTGACCCCGATCGCCCAGGCGAGCGCAACGGCGTTCGACACGCCCGCGACGAAGGGATGTCGCGTCCGGCCGTAGATCCAGCTGCTGAACAGTCCGTGGACGACGAAGAAGAGCAGGATCACGGGCAGGATGATGATCAGGAAGAACAGTCGTTCGAAGTCGAGCGCGACGGCAAGCGCGAGCGAGAGGAGCAGCGCCAGCTTCGATGCCGCATAGCCGCCTCTGGCGCTCCCCCGCCCCCGCGTCAGCCACTCGTCGGCCAGGACATAGCTCAGCGTGCCGGCCAGCATGGCAACGACGAGCACCGACCGGAGGCCGCCCGCGACGAAGGAGGTGACATAGGTGTCGATAGGCCAGACGAGCCCGACGAAGCCGTAGGCGATGGCGGCCGAGGCGGCGGCGATGAGCGCGGCTCGCGAGGCCGCGATGCGGACCGGCGACGGACCTCGCCGTCGCACCCACAGCAGGCACGATGCCGTGAGGAGGCCGTAGAGCGCGAAATGCGCCGCGAGGTAATCCCCGACCAGAACCGGCAAGACGTTGGTCGGGACGAGCCGGAGGATGAGCGGGGTCGCGACGGCGGGTGCGAGGAGCGGCAGCCACAGGCGGCGCCATCCGAGGCCCGCACCCGCGGGGGCGGCCGCGACGACCGGGAGAAGGCCGGCCAGCGGCCGGGCCAGCAGGACCGCCCCGGCGAGCAGGATCAGGATCCAGGGCCCGCGCCGATCGAGATAGGGAGGATCGGTCCGGACGCGCGCGAAGGACATGTCGAGCCAAGTCACGGCCTCCCTGAGGCCATCCTGGCTGTAGAGGACGCCGACATATTCGACGCTCCCGCTGACCGCAGCCCGGCGGGCGAGCCCGCTCGCGACGTCGCCGTAGGTCTTGCCTTCCTCCGGCGTGGCGGGAGCGGAGACGAGTCCGACGGCGCGCAGCGCCTCACGGCGCAGCATGCCCTCCCATTCGCCCGAGATCACGAGCAGGTTGCGAGGGCTCGACGGCGTGACGGCAGGAGAGAACATCGAGACTGCGACTGTGGCCGTCGCCTCCGGCCGCGCCGCGGCGACCCGGACGACGATGTCCGAGGCCATCGAATGCCCGAGAAGCGCGAGCCGGCCATCGCCGAGGGTGAGCGCGAGATCGACGATCCGGGACGTCTCCGCGACGAGCGCCCTCGTGGCACCGTCCTCCCGCGTGATGCTGCCCGCGAGCGGCTTCGGATTGCGGCCGTGACCCGGGAAGTCGAAGGTGATGGCGAGATAGCCGCTGCGAGCCAGCGTCGTCGCGAAAGCCTGCATCAACTGCTGGGATCCGGCGAAACCATGCGCCACGACGACGGCAGGGCCGCGGGCGTCTCCGGCCGGGCGGTAGATGGTGGCAGGCGTGCCGGCAACCTTCGTCCGCCGCACCGACAATCTCTCTTCCGCTGATCGGATGGCCACGAGGGCGCTTCCCATCATGGCCAGAGCAACGAGCGCCGTGACGATCCGGAGAGTGCGGGCCCGACCTGTCATGAGAAGGCGGCCCTGAGCGGACCTCCGCGCTGCCTTGCCGACGGACCGGAGCCCCGGCCCGAAGGTCGAGGCTCCGGAAATGCGGTGCAGGTCAGTTCGCGACCGTCTTGTTCCCGCTCTCGTCGTATTGCTTCAGGAATGCGATCAAATCCGTGATCTGCTGCTCGTTCTTGAGGCCCGGATACACCATCTTGGTGCCCGGTATCTTGGCTTGCGGCGCCCGGATATACTCCCGGAATGTGGCCTCGTCCCAGGTCAGGCCGGAATTCTTGTTCGCGTTCGAGTAGGCATAGCCAGGATAGGTGCCGGCTTTGCGGCCCAAGAGACCGTTCTGAGCCGGTCCGACCGCGTTCTTCGCCGTCGGCCCGATCTGGTGGCACGCCCGGCATTGCGAGAAGACCTTTTCGCCGGCGGCAGCGTCCTGCGCCTGGGCCAGGCCTGTGCCGGAGAGCACGAGCGCGAAACCGATCACGAAACTCCGCATGGGCGATCTCCTCCAGGCCGTCTGCGCGGATGCGGTGACGGGCTTGTCGTGGTCAATGGACACGTTCTGAACTGGTTCCTGCGCCCTCGATCACGGAGTCACGAGGCGGAACAGGTGAGCCAGATCCTTGAAGAAGATGCGCATATGCGCGACGGGCTTCGCCCGAACGAGGCGCTTGTTCATATAGGCTTCCCAGGTGAGCTTCTGGACGTCGGCATCACGGCAGATGCTGACGAACCGCTCCCGCATCGCGTCGCTGCGGTACCAGAACCATTGCATGATCCCGAGCACCCAGAAGACGCGGCCATGCTCCTTCATGAAGCGGCGACGGGCGGCGCGGAGAGCCCGGGTGTCTCCCGTCTGCAGGAAGGTGTGGACGGCATCGCCCGCGAGGCGCCCGCCCAGCATCGCGTAATAGATCCCCTCCCCTGACGCGGGCGCGACCGCGCCTGCCGCATCGCCGGCGAGCACGACATCGCGGCCGTTGTCCCAGCGCCGAAGCGGCTTCATCGGGATGGGCGCGCCCTCGCGCCGGATGGTCTCTGCGGTCCCGAAGCCGGTGCTGTCCCGGAGCGTCGTGACGGCGCCCCGCAGAGAAAAGCCCTTGCGGGCCGATCCCGTGCCGATGCTGGTCGTGTCGCCGTGCGGAAAGATCCAGGCGTAGAAGTCCGGCGAGAGCTTGCCCTGATAATAGATGTCGCATGGGGCGGAGGCCGCATCCGCATGCTGCGGCGTCCGCACGATCTCGTGATAGGCAAAGACGTGCCGGACTCGATCGGCGCCCGGGACCCCCGCCTGTTTGCCGACAGCCGACAGCGCGCCGTCGGCCCCGATGACGCTCCGGGCCCGGACGGAGCCAGGCGCCCCGGATTTGTCGCTGTAGCGCAGGACGGTCACCCCATCCGGGTCTCGGTCGAGCCGCTCGAAGGTGCCGGAGCGCCGAACGGCGCCGGCCTCTTCGGCCCGGACCCGCAGCCATTCGTCGAAGCTCTCGCGGTCGACCATGCCGACGAAGCCGCCCTCGATCGGCATGTCGACGCGGCGTTCGGCGGGCGAGTGCATCCGGGCGCCCGTCGCGCGCGCGACCAGGATATCCTCCGGGATCGCGAAGTCGCGGATCAGGCGTGGCGGGATCGCGCCGCCGCAGGGCTTGATCCGGCCTGCCCTGTCCAGCAGCAGGGTTCGCAGTCCCTTGCCGGCGAGATCGGTCGCGGCGGTTGCGCCCGCGGGGCCTCCCCCCACGACCACGACGTCGAATTCTTCGAGGGCGGTCATGCGCTGGCTCCGCTGAAGGCGGGTGATGGGTCCGGCACTCGGGGGACGGCCGGATTCCGGCTTGGGTGGGCGGGCCGGAACACTCCGATGGCGAGATGCGCGGCCCACAGGAAGAGGATGGCCTGGGCCAGGAAGACGGTTCCGTAAGCGAGGCCGAGCGAGCCGAAGACGAGCCGGCCGAGGTCGCTGAGCGCGGCGCCGGAAAGGCCGCCGAGCCCGAAGGCGACGGCCTGCGCGCCGCCCCAGAGGCCCATCCGGACTCCCTCCCGCGATCCGCGGCCGGCGCCGACGAGCTGCATCATGGCGGCGATCGCCGCGATCGCGAAGGCGCCGTTCGCGACGCCGCTCGCGAAGACCGTGGCAACGAGCGGCCAGCCCGGGCCCACGAGGGCCGCGGCCAGGAGCGCGAGCGCGCCGAGCGCGGAAGCCAAGCATCCGCCCGCGGTCCAGGTCCGCATCGCACCGAGCGTCCGGCCGGAGAAGAGCGTGCCGGCGACCGCGACCAGGATCATCCCGGCGAGAAGCCCCGCATGCTGCGTACCCGACAGCTTCGTGGTCGCCCCGGGCGCCATCTCGAACACGGCCCCCGCGAATGGCTCAAGCACGAGATCCTGGGACGAATAGGCCAGCATCGACACAAACACGAACACCGCGAAGCGCCGCGCCTGCGGCTCGGCCCAGACCTCGCCCAGGGCTTGCCGGAAGGGCACGGCCGGCTCCTGGGGGCTCGGCCGGGAGAGCCGCGGTGCACCGTCCTCGATTCCCCAGACCGCGAGCGTCGCGAGCAGGAAGGCCGTCACGCAGACGCCGCCCGTGACCTGGATGAGGCGGAGGGGAGAATAGGGATCGAGCAGATGGCCGGCGGTCGCCGCCGTCACCACGAATCCGGCGATCATGGTGATCCAGACGATCGTAGCGGCGGCCGGCCGGCGGCGCTCGTCGACGGCCGAGGCGAGCAGGACGAGGAGCGAGGTTCCGGCCGCCCCGACGCCGAGCCCGATCAGCCCGAAGGCCAGGATCGCGACCGCGATCCCGGCGACCGGGTGAGTGGCCATCGCGGCCGTCGCGGCGGCCGCGAGCGTCGAGCCGAAGGCCAAGACGGCCATTCCGCCCAGAATCCAGGGCGTGCGCCGGCGGCCGAGGTCAGACCCGTAGCCGAGGCGGGGGCGCAGGACCTGCACGGCGTAATGCAGGCCGACCAACAACCCCGGCACGATGGCCGGCAGCGAGGCCTCGACCACCATCACCCGATTCAGCGTCGAGGTCGCCATGATGACGATGCCGCCGAGCGCGGCCTGGACGAGGCCGAGCCGGACGATCCCGATCCAGCCGAGGGGAGCCTTCTCCTTCACGATGGAGCGCCCATCCGGCTGAGCGCGAAAGCCGCGACCAGCATGCCAAGAACGTAGAGCGTCGTGCCGGTCGCGTTGTACCAGGGCGCCCGCTCGCGCGGTGCCGCGAGAAGCCTGGCCATCAAGGCCCCCTGGGCCGCAAGGAGCGCCACGACCGCCCCGCCATGCCAAGGCGCGTTCCAGGCAAAAAGGAGCACCGCCACCACGACCTGAGGGACGGCCATGACCCAGCAGGCGAGCCGGGCGGCGGTATCGATCCCGAGCGTCGCCGGAAGGGACCGGACGCCCATCCGCCGATCTCCTTCGACGGACTTGAAGTCGTTCAGGGTCATGATCCCGTGGGCGCCGAGGCTATACAGAGCGAGCGTCGCGAGAACGCGCCCGTCCGGGAGGCTTCCGGCCATGATGGCCGCGCCGGTGAACCAGGGCAGGCCCTCGTAGCAGAACCCGACGGCGGCGTTGCCCCACCAGCCATTCTCCTTGAGCCGGAAAGGCGGCGCGCTATAGGCCCAGGCGAGCGTCAGGCCGAGGATCGTCGCCGCGAAGGCCCAGGGCCCGAGCGGGGCGGCGACCAGGAGGGAGAGCAGGGTCCAGCCAAAGGCGATGTAGAGGCCCCAGCGACCGGGCATCCGGCCGGACGGGATCGGCCGATCCGGCTCGTTGATCGCGTCCACATGGCGGTCGAACCAGTCGTTCGCGGCCTGGCTGGTCGCGCAGACGCACGGTCCGCACAGGATGACACCCCCCAGGAGGAGCAACCAGCTGTTTCCGATAGCGCCTCCCGACGACACCACACCGCACAGAAAGGCCCACATCGGGGCGAACCAGGTGATCGGCTTCAAGAGTTCGAGCACCACCGCGAGATCGGGACGGGACCGATCGGGGGCAGTAAGGGCCGACGCGCGCTGCATCGAGTGAAGCTAGATTTGACAGCCTTGACTGTCAAGACAGTTAGACAATCGGCGCGTCGGTTGTGGAACTGGTCGTCAGAGGCTTGCTGCTCCATATGCAGGCCGGGGTGACGGGAGACCGGGATGGCGACGGCGTTAGGCAAGTGGCTCGGGATCGCGGCAGGCGTGTCCGCGACGGCGGTGGCGGGAGCCGTCGCCTATGGCCGGTACGGGCTCCCGCAGCAGTTCCCCCTGCCGCCTGCCCTGCCCGGCGAGCGCCGGGTCATGTCCCGGCGCGCCGGACCGCTCAGCTACTACGTGTCCGGCTCGGGCGCGCCCTTGCTTCTGATCCACAGCGTCAACGCGGCGGCCTCGGCCTACGAGGTCCGCCCCCTGTTCGAGGCGCTGTGCGCAGAGCGCCGCGTCTATGCGGTCGACCTGCCCGGCTTCGGCTTCTCCGACCGCTCGGACCGGTCCTACAAGCTAGGCCTGTATATCGACGCCCTGCACGACATGGTGGACGAGATCGCGGCCGATTCGGGCCTGGGCGCCATCGACGCGCTCGCCTTGTCGCTCTCGGGCGAGTTCCTCGGGCGCGCCGCCGTCGGGCGGCCAGAGGCTTTCCGCACGCTATGCCTCGTGACTCCGACCGGTTTCGAGCATGGAGCGGACGCGAGACGCGGACCGAATGGCACAGGCCGCGAGGTCCGGGGCCTGCATGCCACGCTGAGCGTGCCGGTCTGGAGCCGCGGACTCTACAATCTGCTGGTCACGCGGCCGAGCATCCGCTTCTTCCTCGAGAAGACCTGGGGCTCGAAGCATATCGACGAGGGTCTCCTCGCCTACGACTATCTGACCACGCACCAGCCGGGTGCCCAGCATGCGCCCTATGCCTTCGTGTCCGGAAAGCTCTTCTCGGGCGACATCCGGACGATCTACGAGCAGATCGAGCGGCCGGTCCTGCTGCTGCACGGGACGCGCGGAGAATTCCAGGATTTCGCGGAGGCGGACTGGATCGAGGACCGGCCGAACTGGCGCCGGGTCGCGCTGGATGCCGGAGCGCTCGCGCATTTCGAGGTCCTGCCCGACATGCTGCGGCACTACCGGAGATTTCTGGCCAATCCGCCGGGCGAGGCTGCTCAGTCCTCGTCGTCCCCGTCCAGGTCGCCGAGGCCGTAGCGGCGCAGCTTGGCATAGAGGCTCTGCCGGCTCAGCCCCAGCATCTCGGCGGCGGAGGCCCGGTTGTCGGCCGTGAGTTCGAGCGCAGCCTCGATGCAGAGGCGTTCGACGACGTCGGTCGTCTCCCGGACCAGGTCTTTGAGGGAGACCCGGCCGACGAGTTCAGTCAGCTGCGACACCGATTGCTGCACCTCGCCCGACCGCGCGACGTCGTGAGCCTGCCGGCGTCCGGCATGACGAATCGTGAAGCCGAAACAGGGCTGATCGCCCGTCGCGACCGACACCGCCGAGACCTCGACATCCTCCGCCGAACCGTATTCGCCGCGCACCACCGTCATGAAGCGCTGAACCGATCCGTGCTCGCGCAGCGACGCCACGAGGACGTTGAAGTCGACCCCGGAGCGGCCAAGCCAGCGATCCAGCGGCTCGCCCCGCGCAAGCTCCTCGGATGCGAGCTGCGTCATGTCGAGGAAGGCCCGGTTGACGGTCAGAATACGGCGGTCGAGGCCGGCCACCACGAAACCGTCGGGCAGGTTCTCGACGACACTGAGAAGACGGGACTTGGTCCGCGGTACGATGATCGCGCCGGAGCCAACCTGGAGGGCGCCGAGGCGGACCAGGAAATGCGAGGACCTGTCCTGCCGAAACAGGGACGCCGTCACCCGCAGCTCACGGTCGGTACCGGCGAGGCGCGCCTGAATGTCCTGGCCCCGTCCGGCGGCTCTCACGGTCGCGAGAAGCGCCCGCACCTCGTCATGGCTCGCAGGCTCGAAGATGTCGGTCATCGACTTTCCGACGAGCCGTTGCGTATCGGTCCCGATGAGATCGGCCGTGGCCGGGTTGGCATCGATCACCTTCAAGTTTGCGGCATCGACGATGACCACGGCCTCGGAGGCGAGATGGAACAGGAGCCGGTACCGGGTCTCCGCATGGCGAAGACGCGAATACTCGCGCTCCATCGATTGCTGGGCCTCGACGAGGCGTTGCTGCAGCACGGCAACGGGACGGAGGTCCCGCCCCACGGCCACGATGCGGCCACCCTCGCCCACCGGCACGGCGGAATACAGGACCGGGATATCGGTTCCGCCGAGGACCGGGTGATTGACCTGCCGGGGGCGGGGCGACTCGCCGCCCGCATCCGCGAGCATGGCCTCGACCTTGGCCCGGCTCTCGACCGTGACCGTGTCGATCCAGGGCCGGCCGACCCATTCGTCCTTGCCGAGTTCCGCAAGCTCTTCGCTGTGCGACGCCACGTCCTCGACCACACCGTCGGCGTCGATGATGATCGCGACGTCCGTCGCTGCCGCGATGAGCTTTCCCACGACATCGGCGCCGATCTGTCCCAGCGAATGCGCTGGCGTCCGGAACTGTGTCACGAGCTTGCCGGTACCGAGGGTCTCCATGAACGGCTTTCTCGTCTGGCTGTCCCTCTCAGCAGCGCGCAAGGTCGAATCCCAGGCAAGCGTCGGCCCGACGGAGGGCGTCGGGCGCGTCGGACGCCGCGACGTCGGCACCGATCAGAGTAGCATGATCGGGATGATCCACGAAGTAGCGCCCGCCTACCATCATCAGGACAGATCGGTTTTTCGACGCGGCCCGGAGGGCGGGGATAAGGGCCCGAACAGGCTCGTACAAGACGTCCGAACTCAGAGACAAGCCGATCGCGTCGAACCGTTCCTCTCGCGCCAGGCGCAACAATTCGTTCCGGTCGTGCGCCCCGCCCCCGCTGACGTCCCAGCCCGCACGTCGAAAGAAACTCTCCAGCATGGAGAGCCCGAAGCTGTGCTGCTCGCCGGGGACTGACGCGAGGAGGATCCGACCCCGCACATGGAGGCGGTCCTCGTCTTCGAAGCTCGGGCTCAGGTCGCGAAGCACCTGCTGCAGCCGCGAGAGTCCGATGGTCACGTCGGTGAAGCTGCACAGGTCCGCCGCCCACATGTCCCCGAGGAGACGGGCGGTCGGCCCGAGAAGATGGAGGAAGACGTCTTCGAGCGAATGCCCCGCCTCCCGGATGGCCCCGGCGTAGCTCAGTACCCCGGCGACCTCGTCCTCGAGGACGATGCGGGTGAAATCCCGGACGTCGGCGGGCGTCAGGGCCGGTTGCGGGACGGTCCCCTCTTCCGGCTCCGCGATATGCGTGAGGAGGAGGCGCGGGATGATCTCCGTCTCGATCATGCGCGACAATCGGCGGGGTGCCTCCCGGGCTTCGAGCCGCGCCGACAATCCCGGCACGGACAGGCAGCGATCCAGCGCCTCCTGTTCGGCCGGCCCCCAGGTCACTCCCGACCTCATGACACCCACGTTTCCCATGAGCCCCTCCACACCCCCATCCATCGGGACGGGGTACCGGGGCAAAGACCGCGCAGAACCTCAGACGTCGAAGAGGAAAGAAAGCGCGTTCTCGACCTGGTTTCTCGCTTCTGACTTCGCGGTTGTCCAAAACTAAACACGCTTCGCCGGCCACCGCCAGAGACGAAATTCGCTGCGCTGCACAAAGCCGAACGGTGGTGGTGGTCACGGCTGGCCTGCCCTCCGTAAGGCTGCATGCCGAATGTCAACTCAGATTGACGTAAAGCTAGATTGACAGTCAAGCGCCACGCGAATTACGTTCGCCGTCACGGGTCGAGCGAACGGTCCCGGGAGGCGCGTTTCCAGCATGAGCCGTCGCGAGACCGAACGGTTCCCAGGTGCCCCGGCCCTCTACAGCCCGGAGGAGCGACTGAGGCGGGACGCCTCCGTCTGGACCCTCGTCCAGGGCATCCTCGCCCCGGTCCAGTTCCTGATCTTTCTGGTGAGCCTGGCGCTGGTCGTGCGCTTCCTCCTGACCGGTGACGGCCTCGAAGCCGCGATGATCTCGGTCGTCGTGAAGACCCTCGCTCTCTATGCCATCATGATCACGGGCTCTATCTGGGAACACGATGTCTACGGCCAATATCTCTTCGCTCCGGCCTTCTTCTGGGAAGACGTGGTCAGCATGCTGGTCCTGGCTCTGCACACGGCTTACCTGGCGTCTGCCGTGGCGGGCAGTCTCGGCCCGCGCGAACTCATGATCTTGGCACTGGCCGCCTATGCCAGCTACGTCGTCAATGCTGGCCAGTTCTTGTGGAAATTGCGGGTTGCACGGCTCCAGGGTGCTGGTGCCGGCACAATCGCGGGGGCGGCCGCATGAGCGCCCGTGTCGCCGCTCCGGGCGCGAGCTCCGTGGAGCGGCCGGTCCTGCGGGAGCGGGGCCAGCGCGAGGTGTTTTGCGGCCTCACCGGAATCGTGTGGCTGCACCGCAAAATCCAGGACGCCTTCTTCCTCGTCGTCGGCTCGCGGACCTGCGCGCATCTCCTGCAATCCGCCGCCGGCGTGATGATCTTCGCAGAGCCGCGTTTCGCGACGGCGATCCTGCAGGAGAAAGACCTCGCCGGCCTTGCCGACGCCAACGACGAACTCGACGCGGTCGTCACCCGGCTTCTCGAGCGGCGGCCGGACATCCGGCTTCTCTTCCTGGTCGGCTCCTGCCCGTCCGAGGTGATCAAGCTCGACCTCGCCCGCGCCGCGCAGCGTCTGTCGAAGACCTTCGCGCCAGACGTGCGCGTGCTGAATTACTCCGGCAGCGGCATCGAGACGACCTTCACGCAGGGCGAGGATGCGTGCCTCGCGGCGCTCGTGCCGGATTGCCCCGACGCGGGCGACGATGCGGCCCCCTCCCTTCTCGTCGTCGGCGCGCTCGCCGACGTGGTCGAGGACCAGTTCCGGCGTCTTTTCGACGAACTCGGGATCGGACCGGTGCATTTCCTGCCGCCCCGCAAGGCGGCCGACCTGCCGCCCGTCGGCCAGAATACCCGCATGCTGCTGGCCCAGCCCTTCCTGGCCGACACCGCGCGGGCCCTCGAAGAGCGTGGCGCCCGCCGCCTGCCGGCTCTGTTTCCCCTCGGGGCCGAGGGCACGACCGCTTGGTTCAAGGCCGCCGCCGATGCCTTCGGGATACCGGCCGAGCACTTTCGCACGGTCATCGCGCTGCCGGAAGCGCGCGCTCGCCGGGGATTGGAGCGCTACCGGGCCGAACTCGGGGGAAGGCGACTCTTCCTGTTCCCCGATTCGCAGCTCGAACTCCCGATCGCCCGCATGCTGTCGCGCGAACTCGGCATGCGGATCGTCGAGGTCGGGACCCCCTTCCTGCACCGACAGCATATGGAGGACGAACTCCGACTCCTGCCCGCCGACGCTCTGCTGAGCGAGGGCCAGCATGTCGACAAGCAGCTCGACCGCTGCCGCGCCGCCCGGCCGGATCTCGTCGTGTGCGGGCTCGGCCTCGCCAACCCGCTCGAGGCGGAGGGCCTGACCACCAAGTGGTCCATCGAACTCGTCTTCACGCCGATCCAGGGCTACGAGCAGGCCGGCGACTTGGCCGAGTTGTTCGCCCGTCCCCTGGTCCGGCGGACCCGCCTGGTGGCCTGACATGCAGCTCGCGGTGTGGACATACGAGGCGCCGCCGCATGTAGGCGCGATGCGGGTCGCGACCGCGATGGAGGGGCTGCATTACGTGCTGCACGCCCCCCAGGGCGACACCTATGCCGACCTCCTCTTCACGATGATCGAGCGGCTGCCGAAGCGGCCGCCCGTCACCTACACGACCTTCCAGGCGCGCGACCTCGGCTCCGACACGGCGCAGCTCTTCAAGGATGCGGCGGCGGACGCCTACGAGCGCTTCCGTCCCGAGGCGATGATCGTCGGAGCCTCCTGTACGGCCGAGCTGATCCAGGACGATCCGGGCGGCCTCGCCCGCGCGCTCGCGCTGCCGATCCCGGTGATCCCGCTCGAGCTCCCGGCCTACCAGAAGAAGGAGAATTGGGGCGCGGCGGAGACGTTTTACCAGCTGGTCCGGACGCTGGCCGCGCCCCGCCTCTCCCCTTCAGCGGGAGAGGTCGAGTCAGCCGCGGCAGCGGGTGACCGGGTGAGGGGAGCCACGGCATCCGGAGAGGTCGCCCCCCTCTCCCGGTCGGCTGGCGCCGACTCGACCTCTCCCGCTGAAGAGGAGAGGTCAGGCCGCCCCCGCTGCAACATCCTCGGCCCGACGGCGCTCGGCTTCCGGCATCGCGACGACGTCGCCGAGATCACCCGTCTTCTCGGCATTCTCGGAATCGACGTGAATGTCACGGCGCCCCTTGGCGCGCGCCCGGCCGATCTCGCGCGGCTCGGCGATGCCGATTTCAACGTCGTGCTCTATCCCGAGGTCGCCGCGACGGCGGCGCGCTGGCTCGAGAAGACCTACGGCCAGCCCTCGACCAAGACGGTTCCGATCGGCGTGATGGCCACCCGCGACTTCGTTGCGGAAGTCGCGAAGCTCGCCGACGTTGATCCGGCGCCCGCCCTCGCCGGTTCGCCCTCCCGCCTGCCCTGGTATTCGCGCTCGGTCGATTCGACCTACCTGACCGGCAAGCGGGTCTTCATCTTCGGCGATGCGACCCATGCGATCGCGGCCGCCCGGATCGCAGCGGCCGAACTCGGCTTCGCGGTGGTCGGCCTCGGCACCTACAGCCGGGAGATGGCGCGCGAGGTTCGCGAGGCCGCCAAAGTCCACGGCCTCGATGCTCTGATCACCGACGATTACCTCGAGGTCGAGGCCCGCATCGTCGAGCTGCAGCCGGAGCTCGTGCTCGGCACCCAGATGGAGCGCCACGTCGCGAAA
>NZ_CAXTAZ010000013.1:84692-96596 GCF_964242715.1 uncultured Enterovirga sp. | reverse complement strand
GAATAGAACAATTCGCCGAGGGCATGTCTATGGAACCGGGTACCGCGGGCGTCGACACATCGTGCAACGATAGCTCCGAGAAAGGCGCGGCGGATGTACGACCTAAGCTCCTAGTACCAAGTGTCTTCGACTGGATCTTCCCGCCGGCCATGGGGAACGATAGGCGTCCTCCGAACGACACGCCGGACGGACTCGATCGAGCGCCCTCTCCGCAGGATCCTAATCAACCAGACGCTCCCTTACCACCCCTTACCCCGGAGCAGAAGGAAGAAACCAAGAAGAGGTTCGACGACGGCATCGCACGCAATGATTTGTACGAGGCAGTTGGTTCGGGGCTCGAGGTAATCAAACTTCCATCGTCACGGAAGCCAATCGAGATTTTAGTCAACGCGGTCGGGACGTATATAAAGTCCCTCGCAGAGCAGTCGACAGCTGAAATCAACCAGGCAAAGAAGGAACTGAGGGACAAGTATTTTATGATCGACCCGCTTGTGATCGATCTTGACGGAGATGGCGTCGACATTGTTCTGTCCAGCGCGAACACTATCAAATTTGATCACGACAACGATGGATTCGTCGAGTCCGGAGCCTGGGTGTCGGCGGACGACGGCATACTCGTTCTGGACGAGGGTCTAGATGGAGTAATCAGCAGCGCTGCGGAGATCACTTTTTCGTCCGGAGGTGGGCATGGGCCTACCGACCTGGATCGGCTGCGCGCGTTCGATTCGAATGGAGATAATTCATTCAGCTCAGCCGATGCACGGTTTTCCGAGTTCTTCGTCTGGAGAGATGTCAATCAAGACGGCCGCTCCGAGATCGACGAACTATATACATTTGCCGATCTAGGTTTGACGTCTATCGATCTTATCGGAAGCGCCGTTTCCCCGTCAGAAGAGGATGTCTCGTACTGGACCGACATCGACGGTGATGGCCTGATTGATGCGAACGAGATCTCGAACGATGCTGCGACCGCGTCTCCGGACGCGATCGCGATGCAAATGATCGATGGCGGCGCCGTCCTTAACTCGACGTCTATCGCGACGGCGACTGGCACGTTGACCGCCTACAGCGTTGGGCTCGAGTTCGATCCTGACGGCGCGGTCTCTGAGGTGGACGGGAGCGACCTCGTCGTACGGTACGAGGATGGGCGAGTCGGTCGGCATCGGATCGTCGAGAACGCGTCGGGTGAAACGCATGACCTTACCGCCACGGATTACGCCGGCGCGCTGGGAGCCGACGGCGACGACACGCTTGGTACGAGCGGGAGCAGGAGCGTGTGGCTGTTCGGGTCGGCGGGAAACGACTCGCTTTACGGCGGTGATGGCGATGACGTTCTCGTCGGCGGAGAAGGGATCGACAGCCTGCTGGGAGGCGGAGGGGACGATATTCTCTTCGTCGATGCGGGCGACCTGCTCGGCTCGATCTCGGGCGGGGATGGTCGAGACACTCTCTTCGTCGAGACAACAGATGCCATTTCCCTCGATCTGGTCCAGGCTGGGATCGAAAGCGCTTTCGGCAATGCCGGGAATGACGCTCTCCGGGCGGCGGGAGCGATAGCTGATGTCGACCTGCACGGAGGTGCCGGCAACGACACGCTGATCGGGGGTGCGGGAAGCGATTTGATTTCAGGTGATGACGGGGCCGACTCGCTTGAGGGCGGGGCTGGCGACGACATCCTGATGATCGATGCGCAGGACGTGTCAATCTCGGGGGGCGACGGGACCGACACGGCCTACGTGCTCTCGGCGGCAGGCGTCACTCTCGACTTGACGGCTGCCTCGATTGAGGTGGCCGTCGGTGGCCACGGCTCGGACGCGTTCACGGCCAACGGCACGACCGCGGTATTTCTCAGCGGTGAAGGTGGCGACGACACTCTGATTGCTGGTTCCGGCACCGACCGGCTGGTCGGCGGCGTCGGCAACGACGTTCTTCACGGCGGCGCCGGCCTCGACATCGCTGCCTTTGCTGGGCAGGCGAGCGGCTACATGATCGCAGCGAATGGGTCCGGCTACACGGTCACCGACACGAACTCGGCCGATGGTGACGACGGCGCGGACCAGCTCACGAGCATCGAACGGCTGATCTTCACCGACCAGACCGTGCATCTCGACGGCACCAACAACACGCCCATCGCCTTTGGTGAAACCTGGCGCCTGCGCGACAGCGGCGGCTCGCTTATTCTTTCGGGCGAGGGTCTCACGGGCAACGATTTCGACGCGGATTCCGACCACCTGAAGGTGACCGCGATCTCACGGGTTGAGGGTGGTGAAGTCTCGATCACGTCCGGTGGCGACGTCCTCTTCGATGCGGCAGACCCGAACGGCGGCGTGGGCCGCTTCCGCTACCAAGTGGAGGACGGCCACGGCGGTCGCGCCTGGGCGAGCTCAGACGTAGAGCTCTCGAAGGCGCTCCCCACCGACGACCTGCTCTCGTATCAGTGGGCGCTTGACGCCCTGAACATCTTCGACGTCTGGAACGATTACACGGGCCTTGGCGTCAAGGTGGCCCTGCACGACGACGGTATCGATGCGTCGCATCCCGATCTCGTGCCCAATTACGATGAGGACCTCGAGGAGTGGAGTGTCGGCCTGGGCGGCGGCCACGGTACGTTCGTGGCCGGTACGGTGGGAGCGGCTGCCGACGGCCAAGGCCTTGTCGGCGTGGCCCACGGCGCGACCATCGCGAGCTTCCTCTATCCGTCCGGCGGGCTGTTCGATCCGGGATACGAGTTCGGCGACCTCAGCGGCTTCGACGTTATCAGCAATAGCTGGGTCCAGAGCGGGCTCATGATCTTCGGCTACGGCAGCACCGAAGAGGGCGCCGTCAGCGAGCAGATCCGCGAACTCGCCAAGGAAGGGCGCAATGGGCTCGGCACCAGCTTCGTATTCAGCTCGGGCAATGAGCGCGCCCTGGGCGAGGATGCCAATCAGCGCGACGGCCAGAACGATCGCCACGCCATCACGGTCGGCTCGATCGACCATACGGGCAAGCTGGCGAGCTTCAGCAACCCCGGCGCCTCCGTCCTCGTCGTAGCTCCCGGCACAGCCATCCTCAGCACTGACAGCGTCGGCACAGGCGGGTTGAGCAACGGCCGTGGCGGCATCTTCGGGCCAGACTACGCGACCGGCTCCGGCACGTCGGCGAGCGCACCGCTTGTCGCCGGCGTCATCGCGCTCATGCTGGAGGCCAACCCGAGCCTCGGCTGGCGCGACGTTCAGGAGATCCTGGCCTACTCGGCTTGGAACAGCGATCCGAGCAGCGAGAGCTGGAGCACCAACGGCGCCGGCAGCTGGAACGGCGGCGGCCTCAATGTCAGCCGCGACTACGGCTTCGGCATGGTCGACGCCCGCGCCGCCGTGTGGCTTGCCGAGACGTGGCAGAAGACCAGCACCTCGGACAACGAAGTCTCGACGACCGAGACCAGCACCGCCTCCGGCGTCATCCCGGACAACACCGGCGGGGCGTATACCAGCTCGGTGACCGTCACCGACGCGATCGAGATCGACCACGTCGAGGTCGTCTTCAACATCACCCATGCCAACATCGGCGACCTCGTCGTCGAGCTGACCTCGCCCGACGGCACCACCAGCGTCATCCTGAACCGGATCGGCGTCGACCCGGGCAGCACGTCGGATCGCGGTTCGACCGCAGACGACGTGAACTGGCGCTTCACCACCATGCACCACTGGGGCGAGTCGAGCCTAGGTGATTGGACACTCACCGTTCGCGACCTCGCAACCGGTGAGGTGGGCCAAGTTGAGAACTGGACGCTAAAGATCTACGGCGACGCCGCTTCCGAGAACGACACCTACGTCTACACCGCCGATTACGGCGGCATGACATCAGGCGTCGATGCCGACCGTCGCATACTGAGCGACGGCGCCGGCCGCGACGTCATCAACGCGTCCGCCATCTTCGACGACGCCGTTCTCGACCTCCGTGCCGGCGCGACGAGCCGGCTCGCCGGCAACGACCTCATGATCGCGTCCGGCACGACCATCGAGGACGCTTATCTCGGCGACGGAGACGACCGGGTGACCGGGAACGGGGTGGCAAATCTCCTCTCGGGCGGACGCGGCGACGATGTCCTCCAAGGCCTGGGCGGAGCCGACATCCTCGACGGCGGCCAAGGCTCCGACACGGCCTCTTATGAAAGTTCGGCTGCCGGGGTCACGCTCGATCTCGCCGTTGGCACGGCGTCGGGCGGCGACGCGCAGGCTGATACGCTGGTCTCGATCGAGAACCTTGAGGGCTCTGCCCTCGCCGACAGGCTGACCGGCGATGCCCAGGATAACGTGCTGACCGGTAATGCCGGCAACGACACCCTCGCGGGTTCGGCCGGCAACGACCTCCTGCGCGGCGATGCCGGCGCCGATCAGCTCGATGGCGGAGACGGCGACGACGATCTGGCCGGCGGAGCCGGAAACGACGCGCTCGCGGGCGGCGCCGGCTCCGACACCGCCTACTTCGCCGGGCTACGGGCTGACTACACGATCTCGACCGCGGGCGGCGTCACGACCATCACCGGCCTGGATGGCGTCGACACGCTCAGCGGCGTCGAGTTCGCGGCGTTCCAAGACCGCATGGTCTTTCTGGGCGGCGCCAACGCCGCTCCCACCACGACAAGCCTGTCGTTCAGCCTCACGCAGCGCGGCCCGCTGGCGATCACGGAAGGAGCCTTCCTGGCCGGCGCAGCCGACGCCGACGGCGACGACCTCTCGCTGAATGCCGTCTACGGATCGGCCCGCGGCCTCGTCACGCTGACCAGCGACAACGGCGTGCGCTTCACGGTCGAGGAGACCTTCGTCGGCACGACCTCGTTCGATTACGTCGTCACCGATGGCAAGGGCGGGGAGGTGCGTGCTTCCGCCTGGTTCACGGTCAGCGCGACGAACACCTTCAACGGCGGGACCGGCGCCAACTCGTTCCGAGGCCTCGGCAGCGCCGACACCGCGTTCGGCGGTCAGGGCGCCGACCTGCTCGACGGCGGCTACGGGACCGACGAGTTGCACGGCGGCGACGGCGACGATCGCCTCATCGGCGGAGCGGGGGCCGACGCGCTTCACGGCGACGGCGGCATCGACACGGCGAGCTACGAGACGGCGACCGCGGCCGTCGCAGCCAGCCTGGCCACGGGCGGCGGGCCGGCCGGCGACGCCCACGGTGACACCTTCGCGGGCATCGAGAACCTTGCCGGCTCGAGGTTCGCCGACACGTTGACGGGCAACTCGGGCGCCAACGAGCTCAGCGGCTTCGATGGCGACGACCTCCTCGACGGCGGCGCCGGTCTGGACACGCTGCGCGGCGGAGCCGGCAAGGACCTTCTCGTCGGCGGCGCCGATGCGGATGCCATCTACGGCGATGGCGGCGACGACGCCTTGCGGGGCGGGGCGGGTGCGGACTCACTCGACGGCGGCCATGGCATGGACGTCGCCAGCTACCTCGACGCGGCGGCCGCGGTCTCCATTAACCTGAAAACCGGCACCAAGTCGGGGGCTGACGCTGTCGGCGACACCTACGTCAGCATCGAGGGCGTGCAGGGCAGCGCTTTCAACGACACCCTCACGGGCAGCGACTTCGACGATATCCTCTCCGGCGCGGGCGGAAACGACACGCTCGCCGGTCTCGGCGGGTCGGACACCTACGGCTACTCGACCGGGGAAGGCGACGACCGGATCGAGGAGGTCTACAGCACAAACAGCACCGACCGCTTGGAGCTTGGCGCTGAGCTTACCGCCGCGAAGGTGGTCCTCGACCGCTCGACCTCGGACGCCAACGACCTCACCCTGCGCTTCCAGGGCCTGACCGGGTCGATCTTCATCAACGACCAATTCTACAACTCGGCCGGATACGGGATCGAAGAGATCGCCTTCGCCAATGGCAGGGTCTGGTCGAAGGACGACGTGCAGGCAGCCTACATCCGGCAGGTGCAGACGGCCGGAAACGACACGATCCGCGGCTTCGAGGGCCGCAACGACAGCATCGAAGGCGGGACCGGCAACGACATTCTCTCCGGCTATTCCGGATCCGACACATACCGCTTCGACCAGGGCGACGGCACCGATCAGCTCAACGAGGGCTACAGCACAGTCGATGTGGACCGCCTCGTGTTCGGCGCCAGCCTGACGAACGGGAACGTCATCCTGGACCGCTCCACATCGGACGCGAACGACGTCACCCTGCGCTTCGCCGGAGCGACGGATTCGGTGCTCCTGAACGATCAGTTCTACAACTCGGCCGGTTACGGGGTCGAAGAGATCGTCTTCGGCAACGGCGTGACGTGGTCGAAGGAAGATCTGCGCGTCGCCTACATCGGCTCCGTCCAGACCACCGGGAACGATACCGTTCGCGGCTTCGATGGCCGGAACGACACGCTTCAGGGCGGCCTCGGAAACGATACCCTCGCCGGGTTCTCGGGTTCCGACACCTACGCCTACAGCGCGGGTGACGGCGCCGACAGGATCACCGAGACCTACAGCACCGGCGACGTCGATCGCTTGGTGCTGGGCTCGACGCTCCTGCGCTCGAACGTGATCGTCACGCACTCCACGACGGACACGGACGACGTCACCCTCACCTTCGTTGGTCTGTCCGGGTCGATCCTCCTGGACGAGCAGCTCTACGGTGACGGAGGCTACGCCGTCGACGAGATCGTCTTCGGAGACGGCACGACCTGGAGCAAGCAGAAGCTGAAGGAGATCGCGACGGGCGTCGTGGCGACGTCGGGTAACGACACTCTTCACGGAGCGGGCGGCGTCGCAGACACGCTGCAGGGGCTCGCTGGCAACGACACCGTCATCGGCTATTCCGGATCCGACACCTACATCTACGCCGCCGGCGACGGTCACGATGCGGTCTACGAGGGAGCCTTCGCCGGCGACACAGACCGGCTGAGCCTAGGCGCCGGCATCGCCGTCGCGGCTGTCACCGCGGTCCGTTCCGCGGCGGACCTCGACGACGTCACCCTGCAGGTCGCGGGAGCCTCGCCGGGCTCGATCTTCATCGACGGGCAGTTCGCGCTCGGCGACGGTCACGGCCTCGAGGAGGTGGCCTTCGCAGACGGTACGCTCTGGACCAAGGATTACATTAAGACCGCGTCTCTCCTCGCGGCGAGAACCGCGGGCAACGACACGATCCGCGGGTTCGAGAACCGGTCCGACGTGATCGACGGCGGCGCCGGGGACGATCAGCTCTTCGGCTTCACGGGCGGCGACACCTACCTCAGCAAGGCCAATCAAGGTCACGACACCATCTTCGAGGTCGGCGGGGCGGCCGCGATCGACCAGATCGTCTTCGATCCGGGCATGACGACGGCAAATCTCGTGGTCGAACGCGGGACCAACGACCGCAACGACATGGTACTCCGCTTCACCGGTTATTCAGGGTCCCTTACGATCAACGATCAGTTCTATTACGGAACGGGCATCGAAAGCTTCATGTTCGGTGACGGCTCAGTTCGCTTGCTCGAAGGCGTATTTAAGTTCTATGCCGGCCAGTCTTCGACCAGCGGCAACGACGTGTTTTCCGGTAGCGGTTTGTACCAGGAATGGTGGCGCGGGAAGGGCGGAGACGACATCATCAATGGTAGTCAAAGCTGGGATTGGGAATATTTCTATTACGATCTTGGCGACGGCCACGACCGCATCAACGACAATCAGACAAGCCAGCTGATCCTAGGAGCTGATCTCACGCCCGGCAACATCAGCGTCTATCGTGACCCGAACCACAATTACAGTACAATCCTGGGCTTCGCGGATGGCGGCACGGTTACCCTCGTCAACAACTTTAGCTATGGCAGCGTGAATGAGGTGCGCTTCGCTGACGGTACTGTGTGGGGCTACCGTGATATCTGGGCGCGGTCAGCGATGTACGGCACCGACGGGGACGACTCGATCGTAGGCACCTTTCAGACGGACGTGATCGACGGCGGGCTTGGTGATGATACGCTGGAAGGAGACTCCGAAGCCGACACTTACGTCTATGCGTTGGGCGACGGGAGCGACGTGGTTGTAGAGGAGTATACGTTTCTCACACATCCGGTGTACGATGATCGTCTCGTCCTACATGGAATTCTTCCTTCAGACGTAGTCGTAGCACGCGACTACAGCAATGTCCGGCTTCTCATCTCAAGCACCGGCGAAATCATCACACTCAGCAGTCAGCTCAGCGCGGGCTATGGCATCGAGCAGGTTGTGTTCGATGATGGCACGGTTTGGACGAAGGAATACCTCGCCAATGCGGCCGCGATCGTCGGCACATCTGGCAATGATTATCTATCTGGTGAGTTCGGCATCGCCGATCGCATCATCGGGGGCGAGGGGGACGATTACCTCTCCGGTTACACCGGCGGAGACACCTACGTGTATACGTCTGGCGACGGCAACGATACCATCGACGACACGAGCTACGAAGGGTCCCCAAGCCAGGACACGCTCAAGCTGACGGACATCCCGTCAAGTGGTGTCATGCTAGCCGCCGACGCTACGGAGCTCGTGGTCACGGTGACCGCGACGGGCGAGACGGTCCGGATCGCCGGGCAGTTCGGTTACGAGATCTACGGCTCCGAAGGCTCCTACCGGGCGACCGACGGGATCGAGCGGATCGCATTCGCAGGCGGGACCGTCTGGGATCGCGAGGCGATCAAGACTCAGGCGGGGTTTGTTCCGCCCCTGCACGAGATCACCGGCACTGCCGGAGCCGACGTCCTTACCGGCGATGGCTGGCGCAACACCGTTCGCGGCCTGGGCGGCAGCGACACCATCAACGGCTTGGGTGGAAACGACCTCGTCGAGGCCGGATCCGGCAACGACGTCGTCGACGGCGGCTCGGGCGACGACGACATCACGGGCGGTTCAGGGGCGGACACCCTGAACGGCGGCGACGGGGACGACGAGTTCATCGCCGAGGCCGGCGACGGCAATGACGCGATCGACGGCGGAACAGGCGCCTACGACAGGCTCACCTTCAGCGGGATCGCCTCCGCGATCCAGGTCGATCTCGGCGCCGGGACGGCGACGGGCGCGGATATCGGCTCCGACACCGTGACACGGGTCGAGGTCGTCAGCGGAGGTTCAGGCAACGACAGCCTGACCGGCAGCGCCGGCGATGACGAACTGTACGGCGATCTCGGGAACGACACGCTCAGCGGCGGGGCCGGCGACGACTACCTCTCCGGGGGCAACGGGGCCGACACCTACCGCATCGGCTCCGGCGGCGGCGTCGACGAGATCACCGAGTCCGGCTCGGCCGCGGAGGTCGACAAGGTCGTGTTCGGCGCCGGCATCGCGCCCGCAAACGTCTCCGTCGTCGTCGAGACGAGCTTCGGCGAGCCCACCCCGATGCTCGTGATCGGCTCGGGCGGGCACAGGCTCGTCCTGCGCGGCCAGTTCTCCGATCCGGCAGGCGCGATCGAGGAATTCCACTTCGCAGGCGGCACGATCTGGACCCAGCAGGATCTCGCCCAGCGCTACATAGCCGCTCAGATCACCGCAGGCAGCGACGACATCTGGGGCACCGCATTCGCCGACACGATCAATGCCGGCTCGGGCAACGACGCCGTCTACGGGGGGGCCGGCAACGACGTCGTCGACGGCGGAGCGGGCGACGACGATCTCGACGGCGGCAGCGGCACCGATCGTCTCAGCTACCAGACCGCGACCGCTGGAGTGAACGTCAACCTCGGAGCATCGGGGCGGCAGACGACGGGCGGCGCCGGCGCAGACCTGGTGACAAGTTTCGAGGAACTCACCGGGTCGGCCTTCGCCGATCGGCTACGCGGCAGCGTAGGCGACAATCGCCTCACCGGCCTTGCCGGTTCCGACACTTTCGTCTTCTCGGGGACATTCGGGCACGACGTCATCGCCGATTTCAGCGTCAGCTCCGACGTCATCGAGGTTGCCGAGAGCATCTTCGCAAGCCGGTCCGCACTCGTCGCGGCATCGAGCCAGGTGGGCGCCAACGTCGTCGTCGACGCCGGAACGCGCGGCTCGATCACGCTCGAGAACGTCGTGCTCGGCGACCTCGCCAACGCCAACGTCACGATCGTGGCCGGGCCAGCTGACCAGCCGGACATCGTCAAGCCGGAGACGACGGTCAACTCGACCCGGGCGACCGCGGTGCCGGTCCATGCCAGCGCGTTCGACCTCGTCGAGACGACCGACATCACCCTGTCGACGTCGATCCCGCACGCGACGGTGCTGGCGACGGCGAGCGGAGAGGGCCAGGAATACTACGCTATCACCGCCGGTGCGGGCGAACGCGTCATATTCGACATCGATCAAGGCAGCTTCGACACCATCATCGAGCTGTTCGATTCTTCAGGGAACTCGCTCGCCAGCAACGACGACAGCTATGGTGACCCGGGCAGCCTGACCTACAACAGCTATCTCGACCATACCTTCGGTCAAGCCGGCATCTACTATCTCGCGGTAGGCAGCTACGGCGGAGACAACGTGCCGCCGGCCAGCGGCACGTACACGCTCCACGTCTCGGCCGAACGCGCGATGTCGGGATCGGGCAACGGCGCCCCGACCGAAATCGTCGTGACGGGCGGATCCGTTGCAGAGAACGCCGCCGCCGGCACCCTGGTCGGCACGTTGTCGGCCACCGATCCCAACGCCGGCGACCAGCATACCTATACCGTCGTCGGTAGTTCGAGCCTGTTCGAGATCGTCGGCGCTGAGATCCGCGTGAAGGCTGGCGCCCAGTTGAATCACGAGGCGTCGTCGACGCAGCAGTTGACGGTCCGAGCCCAGGACGCGGGCGGGCTCATCATCAATCGGACGCTCACGCTTGCGGTTACGAACGTGAACGAGGCGCCTGCCGCCGCCGCTGCCGCCGAGACGGCCTCCGGCTCCGAGGACGGCGTCATCACGGGCACGCTCCTGCCCGGCTCGGATCCGGAGACTGACGCGCTTACCTTCCAGCTCGTCGCCGGCTCCGCCGTGAACGGCGTCGCGAGCGTCGACGCGGCGACCGGAGCCTACAGCTTTACGCCGACGGCGAATTTCGCGGGGGCAGGTTCGTTCCGGTACGTCGTCAAGGACGGATTCCTCCAGAGCGCCGAAAAGCTGGTGTCCGTCTCGGTGGCGCCGGTCAACGACGCGCCGACGCTCGCTGCGGCACTCGGCAGCCCGCAGCCCGTGCCGGAGAACACGTCCACCGGCGTGCTCGCGGGGGTTCTCACCGCGGGCGACGTCGACCACGTCCTTACCGCGGCGAGCTTCGCCGTGTCGGACAGCCGATTTGAGGTCGTCCAGGCGACCGGTCGCTTCGAGCTCCGTCTGAAGGCGGGAGCTGCGCTCGACTACGAGACGCAGAGCTCCGTTCCGGTCACGGTCACGGTGACCGACAACGCGGGCGCATCGGTCGCGCGGACGTTCTCGATCAGCGTAGGAGACCTCGTCGACCTCCTGACCGGCACCGCCGGAAACGACAACCTCGTAGGGGCGGCGGGTGCCGACGAGATACGTGGCCTCGGAGGTGACGACACCCTGGACGGGGGCGCCGGCACCGATACCTTGATCGGCGGACTCGGCAACGACACCTACATCCTCGGACAGGCGGGCGACCTAGTCACGGAGGCGGCGGGCGAGGGCACGGATGCCGTGCGCACGGGGCTTGCGACCTACACTCTCGGCGCGAACGTCGAGGCGCTCACCTTCACGGGCACCGGTTCCTTTACGGGCACCGGCAACGCGCTGGCGAATGCGATCATCGGCGGAGCCGGCAACGACACGCTCACCGGCGGGGACGGCAACGACACATTGACGGGCGGTACCGGGATCGACTCGTTAGTCGGCGGGCTCGGCGACGATGTCTACATCGTGGATGTGGCGGGTGACGTCGTTACGGAAGCGGCGAGCGCCGGCACGGACGAGGTCCGGACCGCACTCGCGAGCTACA
>NZ_CAXTAZ010000013.1:0-84592 GCF_964242715.1 uncultured Enterovirga sp. | reverse complement strand
GCGCGGGCGCCGACACCATGGCGGGCGGGCTCGGCAACGACGCCTACGTGGTGGACGTCGCGACGGACGTGGTGACGGAAGCGGCGAGCGCCGGCACGGACGAGGTCCGGACCGCACTCGCGAGCTACACGCTCGGGGCCAACGTCGAGAACCTCGTCGGCACGGCCGCGACCGGGCAGGCTCTGACCGGCAACACGCTCGCGAACGCGATCACGGGCGGGGCGGGCAACGACACGCTGTCAGGGGGCGCGGGCGCCGACACCATGGCGGGCGGGCTCGGCAACGACGCCTACGTGGTGGAAGTCGCGACGGACGTGGTGACGGAAGCGGCGAGCGCCGGCACGGACGAGGTCCGCACGGATCTTGCGAGCTACACGCTCGGGACCAACGTCGAGACGTTGACCTATACAGGAGCTTCGACCTTCGCGGGGACGGGCAACACGCTCGACAACCTCCTTGTCGGCGGCTCCGGCAACGACACCCTTTCCGGCAGTTCCGGCAATGACACGCTCTCTGGTGGGGGTGGGTCCGATTCGATGACTGGCGGCGCGGGCAACGACGTCTACGTGGTCGATGTCGCGGGCGACGTCGTGGTGGAAGCAGCGGCCGAGGGAACGGACGAAGTTCGCACGGGTCTCGCGAGCTACACGCTCGGGACCAATGTCGAGAACCTGGTGGGCACGGCCGCGACCGGGCAGGCGCTGACCGGCAACACGCTCGCGAACGCGCTGACGGGCGGGGCAGGGAACGATACGCTGTCAGGCGGCGCGGGCGCGGACACCATGACGGGTGGGCTCGGCAACGACGTCTATCTGGTCGACGTTGCGACAGACGTCGTAACGGAAGCGGCGAGCGCCGGCACGGACGAGATCCGCACAGGCCTCGCGAGCTATACGCTCGCGAGCAACGTCGAGAACCTCTTTGGCACGTCAGCTACGGGACAGACCCTCACCGGCAACGCGCAAGCCAACGTCATCACCGGCGGAGGGGGCAACGACACCCTGAACGGGGCGGCCGAGAACGACACGCTGGTCGGCGGAGCCGGAACGGATATCGCCCAGTTCGCGTCCGCGCGGCAGGATTATTCCGCGACCGAGTCGGCGGGAGTAATTTCGCTCACGAAGACGAGTTCCGGAGAGGTCTACACGATCAGCGCCGTCGAGCAGTTTCAGTTCAGCGACGGCGTGATCACCGCTTCCCAACTCATCGGAGGCGGGAGCACTGGGACCGCCGGCGCCGACACGCTCACCGGGACCGCAGGTCCCGACAGCCTGTCCGGCCTTGGGGGGAATGACTCCCTGTCCGGGATGGACGGCAACGACACGCTCGACGGCGGCACCGGATCCGACACGATGGTGGGCGGGCTCGGCAACGACATCTACATCGTCGACGCCGCGACGGACGTCGTGACGGAGGCGTCGGGCGCCGGCACGGACGAGGTGCGCACAGGCCTTAGCTACACGCTCGCGATCTACGTCGAGAACCTCGTCGGAACAGTCGCGTCGGGACAGGCTTTGACCGGCAATGCGCTCGCGAACGTCGTAACCGGAAGCGGTGGAGCGGACACCCTCGACGGCGGCGCCGGCGCAGACACGATGCAGGGCGGGCTCGGCAACGACGTCTACCTGGTCGACGTCGCGACCGACGTCGTCACGGAGGCGGCGAGCGCCGGGACGGACGAGGTGCGCACGGCTCTCGCTAGCTACACGCTCGCGCTTAACGTGGAGAACCTCGTCGGCACGGCCGCGACCGGGCAGGCGCTGACCGGCAACACGCTCGCGAACGCCCTGACGGGCGGGGCGGGCAACGACACGCTGTCGGGCGGCACGGGCGCCGACACCATGACGGGCGGGCTCGGAAACGACGTCTACGTCGTGGATGCGGCGGTGGACGTGGTCACAGAGGCTGCGAGCGCTGGCACGGACGAGGTTCGCACGGACCTCGCGAGCTACACGCTCGGGACCAACGTGGAGAATCTCGTCGGCACGGCCGCGACTGGGCAGGCGCTGACTGGCAACACGCTTGCGAACGCCCTGACGGGCGGGGTGGGCAACGACACGCTGTCGGGCGGTGCCGGGAGTGACACGCTGACGGGCGGGGCCGGAAATGATCGCCTCATCGCGAGCACCGGCGATGACCAACTCTACGGTGGAGCCGATAGCGACACGTTCGTCTTTGATGCGAACAATGGAAACGACTACATCTACGACTTTGAGACAAACGACGTTCTCGAAATATCGAACGTACCGCTCGCGTCGTCGTACTCCCAAGTCATGGCTAACGCCTTTGAGGCTGGTGGAAATACGGCTATCGACTTCGGCGGCCCAGACGGTGTGTGGCTCGTAGGTATTCTAAAAGCTCAGCTTTCCTCGAGCAACTTTATGTTTGGAACCCAACCTTCGATCATCAATGGCGACAGCGGTGCGAACACGTTGACGGGCACTGCCGGCAGCGACACTATCGATGGCAAGGCCGGCGATGACACAATCAACGGTGGTGGAGGCAACGATCGGATCATTGCTGGCCAAGGAAACGACCAGCTCTACGGCGAAGCGGGAAATGACACGTTCGTGTTCGCAGCCAGCAACGGGAATGACTACATCTTTGATTTTACCCCTGGTTCGGATAAGTTGGAGCTACAAGGAGTAACAATGGCTTCTTCTTACTCACAAGTCATGGCAAATTCGTTCGAAGTAAATGGGAGTACGGCCATCGATTTTGGGGGGCCTGATGGCGTTTGGCTGGTCGGAGTGATGAAAGCACAGCTGCAGGCCAGCGACTTCATCTTTCTGTGAGGGTGTAGCTCCGTCTACGCAGGAGCAAGACGTGGCCTGGAACACGAAGGTATCCTTAGGCGGCCGGAGCGCGTGCAAGCGAAAGGCGACTACGACCGCTCGATCCCTGATCTTTCAGCAGAGGTGCTTGGCGCAGAAGCCTAGCACCTCATTCGCGCCGAGCACCGCGATGTGCGCGTAATCGGCAGTGCTTAGACGGACGGTTGAAGAAGATGCCAAGGGCGCGTACGGTGAATGCCGCGATTTAGGCGTACCGTCTGGTTGAAACGGAGTGATCAATTTCGCCGTCTCCGCGAACGGTGGCGTTGCGGTCTTTATCAAGTACCTGTTCTTATTCGGAAGCGAAAGCATCAAGGGCGGCTTGTTCGGTCCAGGAAGGGGCAGGACTGGTATCGATCCCGCCGCAGCCTGGCAAGATCGACGACTCGGTCGATCGACCAGAGCAGACGGTCGGCCGGCACGTGATTATCCAGCGAGAAGGTGTAAACAGCGCGCCGTGCTCGACCTGCCGCGGCCTTAGTATCTGCTTCGGTTCCCGGCGCCTCTCAGCAGGAATGAATCAGCTGGCCCTCACCGCCGCAACTATCACGTCTTTCAACCGAACCCGCCCGAGTCGGACGGAAGCTGACTCGAATGCGAGTAGTTCCGGGTCGCGCGGATGTCGATCCCCGTCAAGCCGCTGGCCTCGGCGCCGACGCGTGTCGCCTCCTCGGCGCAGAGCGCGAGGAGGTCGACCGGCTCACGACGTTTAACGCTGCCGTCGTGACGGAGCCGGCTCGCGAGCAGAATCTCTTCCACGAGTTCGTCCAGCTCGCCGAGGTCCGCGGCCCCCTCCCGGCGCGTCTAGGGAGAGAGTCCCCGCCGTAGGACCTCGATCGCGATCCTCAGCCGTGCGAGCGGCGACCGCAGCACCGCAGCTCGTGGCTGGCATTCGCGAGGAGAGAGCGATGCGCGGCGACCAGGCACTCGACCAGCGGCGAGGCCGCCGCGTTTAACGCGGCCGCGACCGCCGCGGCCTCGTCGCGCCCATCAGCGACGAGGCGTGCCGAGAGCGAGCCCGCGCCCCAGGCCTCCATGGCGCTCCGGACGCGTTCCAACCTCCGCGTGGTGCGGCGGACGACGGGATAGGCCACGAGGGCGATCACGGCTGCGACGAGCGACAGGACGTAGGCACGACTACCGCGCCCGGCGACCAGCCGCCGCGGCAGCGGAGGAGGACGCGATGTCAACACTCAAAACGTCGGCGACCCTGTCCGGGCAGCTACCTTCCCGGCATCGGCGAGCTCTGGTTCTTGATCTGCTCGGCGAGTCGGCGGGCCTCGGCTGATTGTGACCACGCGGCTGACCTGATCCCGATCCTGGTACGCTGCCGAGCAGCGAGCTCCTCTCGGCGCGAAGTCGAAAGCGGGTTCAGCGGATTGCGGATGGCGAGCCGGGCGGTGTTCGCGGCCATGCCAGGCTTGAACCCGGAAACGACCGCCAGGACGGCGCCAATCCGCGCAGCCGAGATCGGCACGCCGCCCGCAATTGCAGCCGCGACGTTGTTCAGCTGAGATAGCAGCAGCACGCCGATTATAGCGAGGAGCACCACGGGCCCGATCGTCGCCCAGCTCACGGTCACGGAACTCGAGACGCCGTTCAGCGCGTCGAGCGATTGCTGGATGAGGGAGACGTAGAAGGCCAGGAACGCGTAGACCAAAACCTGCACCAGGAAATATTGCACCAGCGCCCCGAGCCACCCCGAGAAGAACCGCGACGTCGCTCCGAACAGGAGCAGGATGATGAACACGGGCGCGAGTGCGAGCAGCAGCCACATGAACAGCTTCGACAGGATGATGAGGAAGATGGCGTAGCCGATCAGGAGCGCCATCACGACGTAGAAGACGGCCGCGAAGATGTAGGGTCCCCAGTTCGTGATGCCGGCGTTCTGGAGGAAGGCCTGGGTTGCCCGGTTGGTTGTGTCCCACATGTTCTGCAGGGCAGACTGCACGCCGTTGACCGAGGTCAGGTTGGCGGATGTCCCTGTGCTGCCAGCCGTGGTGACGGCGTTCAGGAGCGAATTGCCGATCGCCGACGGGCCCTGGTTCATCGCGTTGTAGGCCAGAGTCTGGAAGTCGTTCCAGCTGGTCGCGAGGGTGTAGATGAGGAAGGCCCGGAACAGCCGAAAGGCGTGATCGGCCGGGCCGCCGGTCGCGGTGCCCTGCCAGATGCCGATGCCCCAGACGATTACGTAGAGGGTGAGCAGCAGCCCCGCGACGCTCGTCGCCCCGCCAGCCGTCAGCGCGCTCGAGAGGGCCTGGTAGGCGGTCGAGACATAGTTCTGGCCGATCCGGTCGACGGATTGCAGCAGCGCCGTGATGCTGAAGCTCGACATGGCTCAGATCGGCCGCATCGGGCCGCAGCTGTCCTCGGCCGGCACAAGTTCGCTCCGGCGCGGAGCCTGCAGCGACGAAAAGGCGGTCGCGACGCCACCCTCGTCGGCCGCGCAAGGCGCCTTCAAGGGCTTGTAGCCGCAGCCGGAGAGCGCCGCCGCAACTGTCGCCGCAACGAGGAGGAGGACGGTCGCTCTCACGGCTTCGGTCCCGCAGGCGGCGAGAACGTCATGGCGTCCGACAGGCCATCGCGGGCAGGTAGGTTCGCGGCCGGCGAATCCCGCGCTGCCCGTTTGAAGGCGGATGTCGCGAACGCGAGGATGGCGAGGCCCGAGAGGGCGAGGACGAACGCCAGCAGCAAGTTCAGGCGGCTGATCACAAGGGAACCTCAGTTGGTGAACCGCATGGCGCGGGCGACCGCCGACTCGGCCGCGATGCGATCGAGGTTCGCCTGGTTGGCGGCTGTTGCGGCCGTGTTCACGACTCCGGTGAGCTCGTTGATCGTGTGCCCGGTCTGGACCTGCACCTGCGTGTTCTGGTCGACGCTGCCCTTGAGGTCCGGCGCGGAGCCGATCTGCCGGCCGCCTTGCGTGAACGATGACGAGCGCTGCCGGACCGCGCCTTCCGTCGAGCTGATCAGCCCCGAGAGGGTCGCCGCGACGTTGACGGCGTTCCGGTAGGAGGCGTCGGCCGGGTGGGCCTGGCTACCCGTCTGCCCCGTGATGGTCTGGATGAGCTGCAGCCCGTTGATCAGCTGCGAGACCATGTTCTGCGATCCCGCGCCCAGACCCGCGAACGAGAGCGTGCCGCCCGCGATCACCTGCCCGAGCGATGGCGCCTGGGACATCGAGAACCCCCCGCCGAGCGCCATCTGGGCGAGGCTGCCCTGGGCGAGCGAGCTCCGGTCCCCCGTCACGGCCTGGAGCGTGCGCTGCGTGAACTGCATGATCTCGCGGTCGAGCGTGAGGATCTGCTGGGTGCTGGTCGCGATCTCGGTCGCTTTCGTCAGGTTGGCGCTGTCGATGACGGGGATCTGGGCCTGGGCCGCGGCCGAGAGCGTCGCGCCGGCGATGAGCGCGAGGAGGCGGGTGAGCTGCACGGAGGTCTCCTGTCCTGGCTAGGGAAGTGAGCGAGCGAACGCTGCGATCAGGTCTGCGAGCGACAGCGGCGTCTGTGGGTCGAATGGGACGATGTTGCCGGCAGGTACGCGCGTGACAAAGAAGCCGGTGGCGCCCTGGTCATCGACGAAGCGACCGGTCACGCAGGCCGGATCGCTGACCGCGCCCGCAATCGCGGCCGCACAGACGCCGGGCGAGCGGCAGGGATCGCCGGCCGTGCCGCTGCCGACTGCACCGACCGGGCAAGCTGTAGCGGATGAGCCCGGCGCGACCGCGACCGCCTGCATTCCGATCGCAGCACGGCTCCGATCGTTGGTTCGCGCGAGGTTGAGAGCATTGAGGGCCGTAACCCAGAGGTTGGCCGACCCGGTTGCGCCGTTCCAGGCCTGGTTGACCTGGACGCGCACGGCCGAGTTCGCGTCGAGTGCGCCCATCACGGTCGGAGCTGTCCCGACCTGCTGCCCGGCCATCCGCAGGCTGGTCCCAGCGACACCGATCGTCGATCGGCTCGACTCCACCCCGGCGACCACGTCGCCCGTAGACCTAAAATGCTCCTGGCTGCTTCGCGCCGGGCCCCGCGCCTCGGGCGCCGGCGTTGCCGGCATGGCGGGAGCGTAGGGCTGGATCGAGCGCGCGCCCGCGCCCGGCTGCGGCTTCACGGTCGGATCGGTGATGCTCGCCTTCTTGCCGGTCGTGACCGAGCAGTTGACGCCCTTGTTCGCGTCTTTCCGCTGCGTCGTGATCGGCACGAGCTTCACGGTCGCGGCCGAGGTCTGCGATCGCTGCGTCAGCTGAGCCGCATCATCGGTCGGGATCGCGGCTGCGGCCGAGCCTGACCAAGCGCAGCCTGCGAGGACTAGGGCGCCGGTGAGGAGTCTCACGCGGCTGCCCTCCCCATGAAGATCGGAAGCCAGACCGCCGGATCGTCGCCGACTTGGCGTCGGAGCGCGTCGAGTTCGGCCACGGTCTCGGTCCGGCCGGACAGAACCTTGATGAGGTCCGGCATGCCCGAGAGGTTGAGCCGGGCGATTACGCTGTCGCGGCCGTGCTTGATCAGGAAGGACCGGCTCTCCGGGACGGTCGACCGGATCCAGGCGACCTCGCGGCTGGAGAGCCGGAAGGCGCGAGCGTAGCTCTCATCGTCTGCCTTCGGGTTCGGGAAGAACACGTTGGTGGCGGTCTGCTCGATCAGCGTCGAGGCCGAGCTCGACCGGACGATGTCGGCGGCCGATTGCGTGCCGAACCCGACGATCCCGTTCTGCTTGCGGATCGTCTTCAGCTTGTTCTTGATGAAGAAGGCGAAGACCGGGTCGTCGAGGAGCCGCCAGCCCTCGTCGAGGAAGATCATGACGGGTTCGCCCGTGAGCAGCTCCTCGGCGCGATGGAAGATGTACATGAGCGCGGCCGTCCGGATGACCGGGTCGTCGAGCACGCGCGTCATGTCGAAGCCGAAGATGCTGGACAGCGAGAACCGGTCCGTCTCGTTGTTGAAGAGCCAGCCGCGCTGGTCCGGGCGCATCCAGCTCTCGAGACGCGCCAGTAGGTCGCCCTCCCCGGCCCGGATTCGGCCGCGGAGCAGCGTCGAGAAGGCCTGGAGCGTGCGGCCCTCCGGCCCGGCCGCCATCGCCGAGCGAATGGCGTTGCGGATCACCTGCTCCTCAGAGGCCGAGAGCTCGCCGCCATTTGTCGGCCGGAGCATGAAGCCGAGGAGCTGGAACAGGAAGTCGCGGTTCGGGGCGGTGTCCGGCAGCGCGAGAGGGTTGAAGCCGGTCGGCTCGCCTGGCGCCAACACCTCGTACTGGCCGCCCATGGCCCGGATGAAGATCTCGGCGCCGCGGTCCTTGTCGACGAACAGAAGCTTTGGCCGCGGCTCGACGCGCTGCGACTGCGCCGAGATGAAGGAGAGGAACACCGTCTTGCCGGACCCCGAGGGCCCGACCACCGTGAAGTTGCCGAGATCGCGGACGTGGTGGTTGTAATAGTAGGCCGTCTGCGACGTCGTCTCGAACACCGAGATCGCAGGGCCCCAGTGGTTTCCGCTCGGCCTGCCGCTCGGGTAGTTGTGGAGCGACGTGAAACCGGCGAAGTTCTTGGACGAGATCACGGCCTTGCGGGCGATGTAAGCGAAATTGCCCGGTAGCTGGGCCCAGAAGGCCGGTTCGCAATTCAGGTCCTCGCGCGTCCAGATCACCGAGCGGTCGGTCAGGGCCGCGCCGACCGCGGTCACGGTCGCTCCGACCTCGGCGAGATCGCGGCCGAGGCACATGACCGTCATGTGGTGCTCGCCGTAGATTGCCTCGGCGCCGAGGAGCTCGTCCCGAGCTTCGTCCAGGTGCTCGGACACGATCGAGCCCGCCTCGTCCGACATGTCGACTTGGCGCGAGACGCGGTCGATCTGCCGGGCCGCCTCGGGCCGGTCGACGATCGCGAAGCTCTGGGTGGCGATAAACTCGTGCGGGACCCGGAGCAGATTATCGAAGGAGCCCGGCCCTGTCTGGGCCGGGTACTCCCGGATCGACACCATGGCGCCGAAGCGGGTGTCGTCGGGCCCGGCGCCCCGGATCTCGACCGCGTTCCTGCCGAAGAACAGGCGCGTCTGGGCAAGCGCGTCCGAGAGCGCCATGCGGGGCAGGTGCATGGGCCGCGGCAGGGCGCCGTTCACGAGCTGGACCAGGAACTCCAGCGGCTCGGAGAACCAAACCCCGTCCCGTCGCACGACGCCGAGCTGGCGCGCGCCGTACGGCGCCAGCGTCTCGCGGAGGGCGGTTGCGGCGTCGCGGAGCTCGGTCAGCGCAGTCTGGGCGGCGACGGACGCGCCCGCCTGGTCCTTGCGGCCGAGGAGCCGCGTCAGCGCGGCGTCGAACGTGCCGGCCTGGCCCTGCAGGGGCCGGCGCACGATCGTGACGTAGATCTCGTTGACGAACATGCGCCGTTTCGAGAGCGCCGCGTCGTAGCGTAAGTCGATCTCGCGGCAGAGCGCATTGTCGAAAGTCGAAGGGATGACCGGCTTCACCTCGCGACGGATGATGTGGCTGACGAGCGCGAAGCGGGAATTTGCGAGGGTGCGAACGAGGTCGTTGCGGGCGAGGAGCCGCGCGTTGATCTCGCTGATGTCGGCGGTCTCGAATGAGTAGCCCTCGAGCTTGAGGATCGTCATGACGAGGCCGTCACGGGTCTTCACGACGTGGTCGTCGACGTGGCGCGTGTAGGGAATGTGCGACGCGACCGGGCGCTCCCGACGGGACACGGCCCCGAAGGTCAGCTCGTCCAGGAGGGCGCGTGCGACCACGGGTTCAGGCCGCGTAGCTGTCGGCGGCCCAGAAGGCGCGAGAGCGCGGCGGGCACTTGGTCGACTTCACGAACAGGATCTCGAAGATGCGATCGTCCCGCAGCGTCATCACGTAGCCGAACAGGTGTAGCGGGATCGCGACCAGCAGCATCAGGAGGTTGTGCGAGAGCAAGAAGCAGACGGACGAGACGACGCCGTTGAACATGAAGTACATGTACGGCACGCCCATCAGCGTCGGGGCGCGGGTCAGCGCGCGCACAAGCGGGGTGATCACTGGCTCCTCGAGATCTTGGGCGCTCACGATCCGACCGCCGACTGGAAGAACTGGACGATCTGGGCCGACCCGAACACGAGCACGATGCCGAAGATGACGCTGCCGGCGATGCCCCAGGTCAGCCGGCCGGACCAGGCGAAGAACCCGCAGGCGATCACCGCGAGGGTGGCGAGCGCGGTCGCGATCGGGCCGGTCAGCGCCTGCACGAGCTGGTTCAGGGTCGACTGCACGGGCTGGAGCGTGCCGCCGGCCTGCGCCAAGGCGGAGCCGGCGCTCAGGGCGAGCATCACGAAGGTGGACGGCAATCGGCGAACGAAGGTTTGCATCAAGGCAGGTCCTCTCAGTCGACATGCAGGACGAAGCCGTCGTTCCAGCGCGGAGCGGCGGCGACCGTCGGGGGCGGGGGTGAGGCGACCGGCTTCGCGCGGTCGGGAGCGGCGGCTGGCTTCGCCGGCTCGAACTCGAAGATGCCGGGTGACGCTGAGGCTGCCAGGCGGGCGGACGCCTTCTCGCCGCCCGGGCTCGGCCGCGTGTAAAAGTCGTTGAGGACGTCGGCGATGAAGCGCACCGTCTCAGGGTACGGCGGCACGCCGCGGCTCTTCCGCACCGCCTCCTCGCCGGCGTTGTAGGCGGCCAGAATGTAGAGCGGGTTCCGGTAGCGCGCATGCAGGCTGCGCAGAAGGCGGATACCGCCCCTGACATTGCTCTCAGGATCGCAGAGATCGACCTCGAACCGCTTCGCCGTGTCCGGCATCAGCTGCATCAGGCCGTAGGCGCCCTTGTCGGAGAGGGCCGTCGAGACGAACCGGCTCTCGATCTTGGCGACCGCCAGCACGAACTCGGGATAGAACTCCTCCTCGCCGGCGACCCGGGCCACGAGTACGCGTGCTGCTTCGGGCGAAAGCGCGGTCGCCTCGGTGCAGGGCCCCTTCGGCACGCGCACGGCCAGGTCGGGTCGAGTCGCGGCCGCCCGGACCGGCAGAACGCGACCGGCCGCGTCGACGATCGCCGCGTTCTGCGCCTCGGCCGTCCTGTCAACCTGGGAGGCGACCAGGCCCAGCCCGATCGCGGCAGCCATTCGAAACACGTTGCCCAACGACGTCGTCCGAGATAGACACTATAATGTCAGTTGGTATAACGGACCGATGCCCGTGGTCAACCACCCCCTCGCCCCTCTTCCTCGCGTGCGCCAAACCTGCCTTCCTTCGGCGTTGGCCACCCTCCTCGTGCTGGCCCCTGTCAACATCAACGAGGCGTCGGCGCAGGACGCGTCCTTCGGCTGCAAGGTTCTCCTCTGCGCGGCTGCGGCCGCACCGGGCTGGGCCGCGATCCCCTATTGCGTGCCGGTTATGCAGGAGCTCTTCCGGCAGCTCGCCTTCAAGCGTCCCTGGCCCGTCTGTCTCGAGGCGAGCAAGATCGGCATCGGTTACGAGCCCCCTTCGTCCTGTCCGGCCGGCCTGACGCCCGCCCGGGACGATGATGGAGCATCATCGCAGGACGGTGACGTCCACGAGCCGTTGCCGCAGCAGGTGTGCGGGTCGGCAGAGAACGCGTCCTGGCGAGCGACCTACCCCGCCGTTGCCCGTACTTTGCGGTCGCATGCGAGCTTCGTCGACATGAGAACTAACGCCGGCGTGCAGCGCTCCAACTCTCCGCTGAAAGACTACTGACGTGCGGCGGGCTGCCCTCGTGTTTGCCGGGATGGTCGCGATCACGCCGCCCGCCGGCGCCGATCCGGCGATGCCGCGCTGGTTCCCGGTCCCGGCCTCGGCGACCTACCAGACCGGCGACAGCTGGATTGACGGCGGCGTCACCCACCGGCTCTACGGCGTCCAGTCCTGCCTCCGCGGCACAAGCTTCACGAACGCTTATGGCGCGAAGCGCGATTGCGGCGAGGCGTCTCTCGCCATGCTGGTCGCCCTCGTCCGGGACCTCAGGCCGCAATGCCATGAGGCGGCCCGGCTCGGGGACGCCAAGACGCTGTTCGTGTTCTGCGTGGCGCAACCGACCAGGGGCGCAGGCGCCGGCTCGCGCATCGACCTCGGGACCGCGCTCATCGCGTCCGGCTTCGCCTTCGCGGCGCTCGGCCCGGACGGAAAGCCGGTTCACGCGCCGTATCTGGCCGCACAGCAGGTCGCGGAGCGCAGCCGGGCCGGTCTCTGGGCCTTCGCCGACTTGCCGAACCCGACCGGCGTGATCCAGCGCGCCCTTCAGGCCGACGCCTCGGCGGCGCCGTCGTCGCCAGCTCGCCCCGACCCGACCGCGCGAGAAACAAGGAGGACTCACCCTTGAAAACCACGAACCTGCTCATCCTGCGGGGCCGGGTCGGCCAGGCCCCGAAGGCGTTCGGGAAGACCGCGAAGGTCAACATCGCGACTGATCGCTCCTGGACCGACCGGGACGGCAAGCGGCAGGACGAGACCGACTGGGTCACGGTCAGCCTGCTGAACGAGAAGATCGCTGCCTGGGCGCTTGCCCATGTCGGAAAAGGAGACGCTGTCTACGCCGAGTGCCGGGTCGCCGAAGGCAGCTTCAAGCGGGGCGCCGAGACGGTTTACACGACCGATGTCGTCGCGAACGCCTTCCACAAGCTCGACGTCGGTCCTCGCGACGATGCCGGCCGGTAAGCGTCTCGCCCGGGCCCTAATGACCGCCGGCTGCATCGCCGCGGGCGCGGCTGTGGTCGCGGAGCCGTCCGAGAAAGAGCGGGCGGGCATCAATCGGCCGGAGGCCGCGCAGCAGCTGCCGCCGCTCCGGGTCGAGGTGCTCGACGGCCGCCGCTTCCGTGACATTGAGAGCGGGACCGTCTACCGCCTTCATGGCGTCGACACATGCGCGCCCGGCCAGGTGGCTCGGCTCGGGCGTCAGCCCTGGCCCTGCGGCACGGTCGCGACGGCGTGGCTCGTCGCGGCGACGCTGAACCGGTGGCTGTCCTGCGCGACCGTCCGGGAGGAGGCCGGCGAGCAGCTGGCGCGCTGCGCCTCCGCCTCACACCCGGACCTCGCGGCCGCCATGGTGCGGGACGGGATCGCCGTCTCCCTACCCGCGACCGGGATCGATCCGGAGATCCGGGCCTACGCGGCGGCCGAGCGCGAGGCTCGCAAGGCGTATCGCGGCCTCTGGGCGAGCACGTTCCAGATGCCATGGGAGTTCAGGGCCGGGCGGCCGGACCCCGATCGCGTTGCCCGACAGGAGCGACCGCGATGAGGGCCACGGTCCTCGCGCTCGCGTCCGTGCTGGCGCTCGCGGCTTGCGCCTCCCCTCCCCCGCCGATCGTGATCGTCACCGCCCGGGCGGCGGATGATCGGCTATACGAGCCAGCCCGCGTCGAGCCGGGCCGCCTCGAATATGCGTCGGACCGCTCGACCTTCGCGCCCGTCCTCACCGAGCGGGCCGCCTATCCGACCCAGCCGCAGGCGAACGACGCCTATCGGCGGCACCTGGCGAGCGCCCCGCCCGATCTGCGCGCCACCTCCGTTCGCCTCTTCGGCTGCAAGCCGGGCGCGATCGACCCGCAGACCGCGCGCGTCGCACGCTACCGCGGCCCCGTCGTCCTCTGCGCCACCGACTTCCTCGATCCGAGCGGCGCGGTGATCGGTCGGCGGCCGGTGAACTTCGCCTACGCCCGCGGAACTTGGGCCATGCACCCGGTCGATCCGCCACGTTCGCCCGCGCCCTGGCTCAACCGCGAGCGGTCGCCGAACGATCCCTGGTCGTGGCTGCCGTTCCGCGACCGGTACGAGTGAGCGCCGGTGAAGAAGGCGCGCGCTTCTGTCTGTGCCTCTGCAGCTCTACGGCAGATCGGCTGGCATGGCCCGATAGCGCTCCGGCCGTGGCTGTCTGCGTCAGCCGTGTCCGTGATGATGGCCGTCCCTGGACACGCGCAGGAGATCACGCCGGACCCGCAAGCCTGGCGGCCGCTGGCCTATGCCGACCTCCAGCGGCCGTCGGACGCGACCCGGACCTACGCCGACATCTGGCGGGACGCGATCGAGGAGAACAATCGCGTGTACCTTTCCCGCGGGGACACGCGCTTTCGGGACGGTAACGCGCCCGTGACCGAGGCGCATTTTGTGATCTGGAGCCCTCGGAAATCCGTCGTCGTCACGATTCTCAACACCGCAACCGGCTGCACCCTGAAAGAGGTCGGAGCGTCCGCGCGGGCGACTGTGAAGCTCTGCCCGATGCGGCTCGCCATCTACGAGGGCGTGATGGTGCGCACGATGGACGGCGGTCCCGCCTGCTTCCTCGAACTCGTGACGCCGATCACCGGCTCGACCTCGGAGCAGAGCCGCGCCGCGGCTTACGGCTCCTACGATCCGGCCGCGAAGGTCGTGAAGATCGGTCTCGTGGTCGAGGGTCGAGCGGTCGATGGCTGCTCCCTCAACGTGCCGCTCTCCCCGCCATGAGCCCGATGAGGCTCTGCTGTTCCCGACCCTGCCATGGCCGATGCGGATGCGGTCAAGGCGACCCCTGCCGGGGCGTGCTTCGCACGGCCTGGACCGCATCCCCGGCCATGCCCGTTGAACCGCAGGTTTGAGCACAAGGAGATCGCGATGCGCACGTTAGTCCTCACTGTCGCCGCCGTGGCGCTCACGGTAGCGAGCGCCGCGCCCGCCCAGGAGGCCGCTCCTGGCGTCTGGCGGGCGATGACGTTCCACGACTTCTCCACTCCATCGACCGTCGATCCCCTCCAGACGATCGTCTGGCCGGACGTGATCCGCGAGCAGAACGCTTACATCACGACTCAGCTGAAACGTCCGCTGCACGGCAGGAACGCGCTGCTGACCGCCCTCTCCTCGAACTATCGGGAGGGCGAGCGGACCATCATCGTGAGCGTTGCGTCCTCTCGAGCCTGCGATCACGGCGCGAACAGCAAAGGCGCCGAGATCGAGGCGTCCGCCTGCCCCGTTCGCATCGCCACTCTGCAGGACGGCAGACTTCTCAACCTGAAGACCGTCGCGGGATGCTACGCCGATCACTCCGACCCTGACCTTCCTTCCAGGAACAGGACGGACGGCAACTTCACGCGCTTTGATCCGGTCGCCGGCACGATCGCGCTTCGCACGAGCGTCGGCGGCAAGGACGTTCCAGCCTGCGCCCGCACATTTTCGGTCCGGTGAAGGAGCAGATCGTGTCGACCCGTGCCGCGCGAGCTCTCCTCGTGCTGACCGCCTTCGTAAGTGTCGTCGCCGAGGTAGGATCGGCCGCCGCCCAGCGCGGGCAATATTGCGAGCGGACGAACTACTCCGCCCAGGAGATCACAGACGCGGTCCGGAACTCGCCGCTGCGAGACGACCTGAAGGCGACCTCCTGCTCTCTCGGAGGCCTTGGCCGGTTCGAGTCCGGCGGCAATAAGGGGGTCTACAATGGCAGCTGCTGCACCGGCATCTTCCAGCTAAACAGGCGGAACGTTCGCGATTACGCGGGAACGACCCCGGAGGGCTATGGATGCATGTCGCTGCAGCAGCAGGTGAATGCCTGGGCCAGCCTGACGAACGACGGCTACAACTCATCGGCCGTGCGTCAGCTCGCTTCCATGTCGACCTTCGACGGCCAGAAGGTGGACGCGAGCCTGATTGCTTCGTGCATTCAGCTCGGCACGGGTAATTGCCAGCGCATGGTGAGCTCCGGGCAATGCTCCGGCTTCGCTGACATCAACGGTACGACGATCTGCGGGATGGCCAGGAACGCGCGGGCTCAGGCAGACCCGAAATGTCGGGAGGGTCAGGTCGCCTGCGGGCCGATCGGGCCTGGCGACTTCCCGACTACCCCGGTTGGGATCGCCTCGAGGCCGCCAACGCCAGGGAGCGCCTCGATTATCGTCTCGTCGACCGACGTTTGACCGCTGGCGTCGTGTCAGTTTCGAGGGAAGAGGTGGGCTGCTTCAACGACGTTAGCAACTCGGCGCGAAACGCATCGAGCTGCTCGCTCGTAAGTGCGTTGAGCCCGTGCCCGCGGTAGAACGCGTAGACAAGCGCCCAGAAGACGACGTCGTCCGATCGTCCGGCAAACATGGCTTTTTGCATCAACCTTGCCGTCAGCGTAACGGCTCTCAGCGGATCGTAGCGACCCTTCAATTCACGAGCGAGTGTCGCGGCATTGCCAAGATCAAACACGTTCTCTCCTGATCTTCCTTCCTGCTTCACAGTCCATCGTTGACGGAGCGCGCACCTGGCAGAGGACCAGTGCGGCGCATGCGATTGAGGGCAGTTCCTCAGGATATCTTATGCGAATGGAAGCTGGGCGACGTGCCAACTCATGCCGCTCGACAACGACTTAGCTCGGACTCGACTCCTCGCCATTCCGCATAAGAAGCGTGTAGCCCCAAACCGCCTGGTCAGTCTCTGAAAAGGTCGTCGGCCTGTTGCACGATCTGAACGGGCCCAAGCCTCTTGCTGCACAAAGCGTTACTTCGGCTCGGTCCAGCCCTTCTCGGTCAGTCCGGACGCCCGAATCGCCTGGCGCTTGGTCAGGCCCCGCCGCTTCGGCCGAGACAGGCCGACCGTCGGCTGGTCCTCTGGCGCCGCTGCGCGCAGAAGGTCGGCCGGCTCCGCGTCGAGCGCGTTCGCGATCTCCCACAGGCTGACCACCGTCGGATTGCGCTTGCCGGTCTGAAGTCCGCTCAGGTACGCACGCCCGAACCCGGACCGGAACGACAACTCCTCCTGCGAAATGCCCCGCTCGCGCCGAATCCGCAGCACGTTCAGGCCCACGACCTTACGCATGTCCATGCGGCGAGGTCGCCGGGATGCATAGTGCCGTGCGACAAACTATAGTGAACATCGACCGGCTCCGCGCTGGGCCAAGCCGTAAGGAACGCTGACTTGTCGCAGCTCACAGATGAAGCTCTTGACGATCTCGACGAGGCCGTCAGCCGGCTAGCCTACTGGGTGGCCGCAGCCGACCCGCGCGCTCTGCTCCACATCATGGAAGGCTTTGGAGCGGCCGTCGCTGCGTCTGCTTCTATGCGCTAGGATGGGCACCGGCCGGAAGCCGTCGCCCTTGCACTAGCCGAGCGCACGCAAGCGCTTCAAGCTGGACAACAGGCCCAGCATGCAGGCTGGTTGTTACTATCTATCGCGCTCGAGCTGCGGAACGAGACACACGCCTCGAGCGCCCTGCCCTGCCGCAACGCGGTTGGCGGGATGCTGCGCGAGGTCGAGGAGATCGGAACGCGGCTGATCAGGCGAGGAACGAGGGAACTCGCCGAAGGGTGACCGCACTCTGAGAACGCGTCCATGGCGCGGGCACGACCGTCGCTTCTCCAGCTGTCCGCGACTAGTGGGCCACGGTGCCCGATTTCGGAGTTCCGCCCTTCAACAGGAAGGCAAGCGGCACCATCGCCAAGGCCATGAGGCAGAGCGCGAAGAAGAGGTCGATATAGCCCAAGAACGCGGCCTGGGTTGCAACCTGCTGGCCGATCCAGGCCACGGCCTGGCCGGCTGCGTCGGCACCGGACCCGTACTGCGCGAAATATTGCGTCGCCTGCTGAAGGGTCTCCTGATAGCCGAGCGCGGACGGCACGACGTTCTCCACGAGGCGGCTCTGGTGGAACTGCTGGCGGTCGGCGAGCACGTTCGCGCAGATGGAGACCCCGATGGACCCTCCCGTGTTGCGGGCCATGTTGATGATCGCGGACGCCTGATCCGTTTTCTCGGGCGGGATGCCCTCATACGAAGCGCTGGTGATAGATAGGAAAATCAGCGGGAGCCCGACCCCGATATAGATGCGCTGCCAGACGAACCAGCCGAAGTTTAGGTCTCCGTAGATGTTGGTCCTATTGTACATGGCGGCCGCGATGATTACCGCGCCCGTTGCGATGAGCCATTTCGCAGGCACGTATCCGGAAATCCGCCCCGCGATGACGAAGACCACGGCGGTGACGATCCCGCCCGGCGACAGGGCGAGCCCCGCCCAGGTAGCAGTGTAGCCGTAGTACTCCTGCAGAATTTGGGGCACGAACTGCGTCGTCGCGATCAGGACGCCGCCCGTCGCGAGCATGATGAGGAAGCAGGAGCCGAACTGCCGCCCGGCCAGCATCCTCAGATCGATGAGCGGGGCCTTTCGGGTGAGCTCCCAGGGCACGAACAGGATGAGGCTCACGATCGAGATCGTCGCGAAGGTGACGATGGTGCGTGATCCGAACCAGTCCTCGCGCTGGCCTTCGTCGAGGCAGTATTCAAGGCAGCCGAGAAACGAGGCGATAAGCAGGAAGCCGATCCAGTCGAAGGCCATTCCCTTCCTCATGCGCTCCTTTCGTTCCCGCTCCGAGGCGGCAGATTCCTTGACGAAGAGATACACGAGCACGGCGCAGACAAGCCCGACCGGACCGTTGATGAGGAAGCACCAATGCCAGGATAGGTTGTCGGACAGCCAGCCCCCGAGCGTCGGCCCGACCACCGGTGCGACTACCACCGCCATCCCATACACGGCGAAGGCCTGCCCCCGTTTCTCCGGCGGGAAGCTCGCCGCCAGGATGGATTGCGCCACGGGCGTCATGCCGCCGCCGGCAAAGCCCTGCAGCACGCGGAAGAACAGCAGGGATTCGAGGTTCCAGGCGAAGCCGCACAGGACGGATGCGACCGTGAAGGTGCAGATGCAGATCAGGAAGAAGTTGCGTCGCCCGATCGCCGCCGCGATCCAACCGGACGCGCACAGCACGATGGCGTTCGCCACTAGATAGGTGGTGACCACATAGGAGGCCTCGTCCGGCCCGACCCCGAGCCCGCCCGAGATGTAGCGCAGCGCCACATTGGCGATGGTCGTGTCCAGCACCTCCATGAAGGTCGCCAGGGACACGATCACGGCCACGAGCCAGGGGTTCACCCCGCCGGGAGCGTCCTTGAGTGGGGCCGCCCCGCTCATCTGACGCGGACCTTGGGCACGACCGACATGCCGGGCCCGATCGTGACATCCGTCGGCAGGTTGTCGAGGACCAGCTTCACGGGCACGCGCTGCACGACCTTGACGTAGTTGCCGGTGGCGTTCTGGGCGGGCAGCAGGCTGAAGACCGTGCCGGAGCCGGACTGCACCGAATCGACATGGCCCCGGAAGGTGCGGCCCGGATAGGCGTCGATAGTCATGTCCACGGGCTGGCCCGGCCGCATGTCGGCGAGCTGCGTTTCCTTGAAGTTAGCCGTGACCCACATCGCGTCCGGCACGAACATCGAGAGGGCCTGGCCCGGTTGCACGAGCTGGCCCCGGGCGCCGGTCAGGCGCGCGACCCGTCCGGGCTGGTCGGCCTTCACGTCCGTGTAGGCCAGGTTGAGCCTGGCCTGTTCCAGCTGGGCCTTGGCCTGCGCGACGTTTGCGGTCGCGCTCTTCTGCTGCGCCTGGAGCACGGCGATCTGCCGGACCGCCGCGTTCACCGCCGCCTGAGTGCGGGCGAGGTTGGCTTGTGCCTGGCTCAGATCGCTCGCGGTTTGTTGCGATCTCTGGACGGTGCCGACGCCTCGTTGAACCAGATCCTGCGCCCGCCGGTTCTCGTCGCGCGAAAAGTCGCCGGCCGCCTGCGTTTGCTGCACCTGGGCCTGCGCTTCCTCGATCTGGCTCCGCTGGGCCACGATCTGGGCCGCCGCGGATTGGACGGCCGCCTCGGCCACTTCGACCTGGGCTGCGGCCTGGTCGATGGCGATGAGATAGTCACGCTGGTCGATGCGCGCGAGCAGGCCTCCGGCGGCGACATGCTGGTTGTCCGTGACCGCCACCTCGACCACGTAGCCCCCGACCTTGGGAGAGACCGCGAATTGGCGTGCGTCGATGAAGGCGTCGTCGGTCGTCTCGAAATGTCGGGCGTCCAGGTACCACAGCACCCCGGCGACGACCGCCGCGACAAGGACGATCGTCCCGACCCCGACGGCGATCGGGTGGCGGCGCACGAAGCCGAGCGCGGCGGCGGTCTTGGAGGGCTTCTCGGGCTCCTCACTTTTCTCGGTCTCGCCTTCCCGATCGGCCGGCGCTCCCTTCTCCTGCTCCTGCTCCTGCTTGCGGCCGCCGTGCCCATCGTCGGACTTCGGGCCCGCTTGCTCGCTCCGGCGAGGTCGGCCCTCCTCGGCATCGGCTCCAGCCCGCGTGAGGGGGTCGGGTGCGTCTGGCTCCCGGTCCTCAGCGGCGGGCCGGATGCCCCCTTTACCGTGCTCGTCGGAGTTCAGCATCGAAGCAGACTATCTGCGTCCGGCTGGACGCAAGACCTCGACAGGCCGAGGCTAATCGGGACGACGATGCGCCCAGCACGCGTCCTGGCTCGCCGCATCACGGAGCGGGTCGGGCTGTTGTCGGCTCGAGGAAGCCGCGACGCTTCCGGGCGGGCGCGCGAGCCTTCATCGCTGCCTCTTCATGATCTCGTCCATTGGCATCATGTTGTGGTTCAGGTTGGCCATGATCCACAGCGAGCCTCCGATCAGCAGGATGACGATGAGCGTGCCGAAGGCGAGCGCCATGACGTTGTTGGTGTTGTCGGGCCCGGTGGTGATGTGGAGGAAGAAGACGAGATGGACACCCATCTGGGCGATCGCGAGCACGACGAGCAGAATGGGGACGCCCGGCTTCCAGACGAGGCCGTAGCGGGCGACCGTGAAGGACGCTGCCGTGAGCAGCACCGCGAGCGTGAGCCCGATGACATAGCTGCCGAGCCCGGGCGTGAAATCGCTTTCTGGTGCCGGCCGATCGCCTGGAGCCCGGTCGCCCCCCGTCGGTCCCGGGCCCGTCCATATGCCGCGGCCGGGATCGTGGTCCGACGGGCTTTCGAGTGACGGGGCAGCGGGTGCGGGTGCGGGTGCGGGCAGGACGGCGCGCAGCAGGGCGGACGCGAGCGTCGCGCCGATGAGGGTCACGAGACGGGTGCGCAGGCTCTCGGCCCGCGATCCGCCCTGCCCGGGCGGGGTCGAGTGCCGCTTTCCGCTCATACGGCGCTCCCGAGCAGGTAGACGACGGTGAACACCGCGACCCAGATGATGTCGAGCGCGTGCCAGAACAGGCCGAAGCAAAGAATGCGCCGCTGGATATCGGGCCGGAAGCCCTTGGCGAGGACCTGGGCCATCATGGTGAGAAGCCAGAGGAGGCCGGCGGTCACGTGGAGCCCGTGACAGCCGACAAGCGTGAAGAAGGCGGACAGAAAGGCCGATCGGGTCGGCCCGGCGCCCTGCGCGACGAGATCGGAGAACTCGTGCATCTCTAGAAGCAGGAAGGCGGCCCCGAGCGCGAAGGTCGCCGCCATGGCGAGGTGGAACGGGAGGGCGTGCCGACGTTCGGCGGCGAGCGTCGCCAGCCCGCAGGTGAAGCTCGAGGCGAGAAGGAAGCCGGTCTCGATCACGGTGTTCGTGAGGTCGAAGAGCTCCGCCCCGCGGGGGCCGCCTGCCGTGCTCCCGGCCAGCACCGCATAGGCGGCGAACAAGGCCGCGAACATCACGATGTCGCTGAGGAGGAAAATCCAGAACCCGTAACCGACGATGGTCCGCTTGGAGGCGGGTCCGCCGCTGCCGTGCCCCGACGCGCGCGAGGAGGTCGCGCGGCCGTGCCCGACGCGGTGGGGATCGACCTCCCTCGCAGGCGCGCGGTCGAGCGGCAGGGCGGCGCTCGTCACGAGGGCTGCCCGGCGCGGGCGTGCAAAGCCGTGAACCGGCTCTGCCGGTTGATCCCGTCGAGCCGCGCGACCGTCTCGGCCGGGATCTCCTCCTCGCTTCGGTCGCGCCAGGCGAAGACCACGAAGGTGGCGTAGGCGCCCGCGAAGCCGAGGGCCGCCATCCACCAGATGTGCCAGATCATCGCGAAGCCGATGACGGTCGCGAAGAACGCGCACACGACCCCGGTCGGGCTGTTGCGCGGCATCTCGATCGGCTCGTAGGCCGGCACGTCGCTCAGCCGCTGCTGCTCGCGCGCCCGCTGCTTGACGCCCCAATACGCTTCCTCGCCCCGGATGTTCGGCGGCACGGCGAAATTGAAGGGCGGCGGCGGCGAGGCCGTGGCCCATTCGAGGGAGCGCCCGTCCCACGGGTCCCCGGTCACGTCCCGAAGCTCCGCGCGACGCCGGATGCTGACCCAGAGCTGGGCGACCTGGAAGCCGATGCCGGCGAGGATGATCGCGGCCCCGACGCCGGCGAGGAGGAGCCAGGGGTGCCAGGCGGCGACGCTGTAGCTCTGCATCCGTCGCGTCATGCCCAGCAGGCCCAGCCAGTAGAGAGGCATGAAGGCGACGTAGAAGCCGATGACCCAGCACCAGAAGGCGGCCTTGCCGAGCCCCTCATGCAGCCGGAAGCCGAAGGCCTTAGGGAACCAGTACGCGTAACCCGCGAACCCGCCGAACAGCACGCCGCCGATGATGACATTATGGAAATGGGCGACCAGGAAGAGGCTGTTGTGGAGCACGAAATCGGCGGGCGGCACGGCCAAGAGCACGCCGGTCATGCCACCGATCACGAAGGTGACCATGAAGCCGAGCGCCCAAAGCAGGGGCGTCTCGAAACGGACTGTGCCGCCGTAGAGCGTGAACAGCCAGTTGAACACCTTCACGCCCGTCGGCACCGCGATGATCATCGACATGACGCCGAAGATCGCATTGACGTTCGGCCCTGCCCCCATGGTGAAGAAGTGATGCAGCCACACCGTGAAGGAGAGGAGGCAGATGGCCATCGTGGCGGCGACCATCGATCGGTAACCGAAGAGCGGCTTGCCCGAAAACGTCGACACGACTTCCGAGAACACGCCGAAGGCCGGCAGGATCAGGATGTAGACCTCCGGATGCCCCCAGGCCCAGATGAGGTTCATGAACATCATCACGTTGCCGCCGGCCTCGTTCGTGAAGAAGTGGAAGCCGAGGTAGCGATCGAGGGTCAGCATGGCGAGCGTCGCGGTCAGGATCGGAAAGGCCGCGACGATCAGCAGGTTGGAGGCGAGTGCCGTCCAGCAGAACATCGGCATGCGCAGGTAGGTCATGCCGGGCGCGCGCATCTTCAGGATCGTGGTGACGAGATTGATCCCGGAGAGAAGCGTGCCGACGCCGGAGATCTGGATGGACCAGAGGTAATAGTCGACACCAACCCCCGGCGAGTAGGTGAGCTCGGAGAGCGGCGGATAAGGCAACCAGCCGGTTCGGGCGAACTCGCCGACCACGAGCGAGAGGTTGACGAGGAGCGCGCCGGTCGCGGTCAGCCAGAACCCGACCGAGTTCAGCGTCGGGAAGGCGACGTCGCGGACGCCGAGCTGCAGCGGCAGCACGTAGTTCATCAACCCGATCATGAACGGCATCGCGACGAAGAAGATCATCAGCGTGCCGTGGGCGGAAAAGATCTGGTTATAGTGCTCGGGCGGCAAAAAACCCGTGGCGTCGAAGGCGAGCGCCTGCTGCGTGCGCATCATGATCGCGTCGGTGAAGCCGCGCAGCAGCATGACAAGCGCCAGCAGCGTGTACATCACGCCGATGCGCTTGTGGTCGACGCTCGTGATCCATTCCCGCCAGAGATACGGAAGGTGCCCGGCCCGGACGATCCAGGCCATGACGCCGAGGAGCACGAGCCCGACGGCGGCGGCCGCGATGAGCGGGAGCGGTTGGTCGAACGGGATCGCCGCGAGCGTGAGCTTGCCGAGCATGTCAGTTCCTCGTGCGAGGCGAGGACAAGGACGCAGTGGGCTCGCGACGGGGCGATGCGGGCGTGCATACCGGCGCTTGAAAGGTCGACGATCGGTGGGACACCTGGGGCGTCGGCTGCCCGCCCTCCGGGCCCCCGGACGGTGGGATCGCCTGCGAGACGATGTCGTGGAAGAGGTGGGGATCGACGGCGCGGTAGCTGGCGGGCTTCGCGTTCAGGCTCTGCTTGGCGAGTTCTTCGTATCCTGCCCGGTCGAGGGCCGACGCCGAGCCTCGTGCGCCCTCGACCCATGCCTGGAAGGCATCGTCCCCGACGGAGCGAAAGGCGAAGCGCATGCCCTGGAAGCCGTCCCCGCTGAAGTGGGTTGAGAGTCCCAGGAACTCGCCCTCGCCGTCCGCCTGGAGATGAAGGCGCGTCGCCATGCCGTTCATGGTGTAGATCATGCTGCCGAGCTGGGGGACGAAGAAGGCGTTCATGACGCTCGCCGATGTCAGCTCGAAGCTGATCGGGGTCCGCGCCGGGGCGAACATCTCGTTGACGCTGGCGACGCCATGGTCGGGGTAGATGAACAGCCACTTCCAATCGAGCGAAACGACCTGGACCCTCAGCGGCTTCCTCTCCGAGGCGAGTGGGCGGGAAGGGTCGAGGTCGTGCGAACCAACCCAGGCGATGCCGCCGAGGAACAGGATGACGAGCAGTGGTATGGACCAGGTGACGAGTTCGATCTGGCCCGAATAGGACCAGTCGAGGCGTCGCCGCGCCCGCGTGTTCGAGGCCCGGAACCACCAGGCGAATGCCAGCGTCGCCACGATGGTCGGGACCACGATCGCCAGCATGATGACGACGGAGTTGATTAGGATCGTCGCCTGAGCCCGGCCGACCGGCCCCTGCGCGTCGAGCAGGGACGACTGGCATCCCGCAAGCATCGATGCGGCAATGATGACGGGGCCCGCCCTGGCCGCCACGGGGCTCCCGGCAACCGACGGCAGCATCCTTTCCGTGCGGCATGCCCAGCGTGACACCGGTGTTGTCCCTGCTCGAGTGGGCGTCGACGTCACGACGGGCACGAACGGCCCGAGCAGGGCAGCCCGCATGGATGAGGGCGGGGCCGCAGGTGCTCGACCCACGCGTGCCGCGGCCGCTGTTGGCCGCAGAGCGAACCGGACGCGTGATGTCGGGCCACGGGGCGACCGGGCGAGCCTAGGTCACGTTCGGACCGGTGACCAACTGCTTGTCCTTCGGCAGTTTTTCGAGGACCGCCTTGTCGATGTTGAGGTGGGCGGCCACGAGGGTGGGCGGCAGCATGGCCATCCACTGCTTCAGCGACACGTCCTCGTAATGGTTGGAGCGGAACATCTCCAGGAAGCGGAGCGGAGTCGTGCCCGTATTCTCGATGTAATGTCCCATGGTCAGCGGTACGTAACCGACGTCGCCCGCCCGGTAATCGAAGGTGATGGCGTTGGTTCCGGACCCGAAGACCGTCATCCGACCTTGGCCCTCGAGATAGTACTGCCACTCGTCCGTGTTGGGATGCCAATGCAGCTCGCGGATCTGCCCTGGAAGCACTTCGACCAGCGCCGCCGCCATGTCGTTCGAAATGGGGAAGTTCTTGGAATCGACGACCCGCACGCTGCCGGACTTGTTGGAAAAGGTGGGCTCCATGGCCGACATGCGGAACGTGAAGTCCGCCCGCGAGCCGGCAGGACCCTTGATCCGGTCGGCGTCGAGCGCCCCGGGCAGCGGCGCGTCGAAGATGTAAAGCTCCTTTTGAGGGATCTTGTCGAAGGTCGAGGCGGGGACGCCAAAATTCTTGGCCAGGACTTCCTTGGGCAGGGTCAGGAACCAGTTGCTGATCAGGAAGGTCGAGTTCTCCGAGAAGCCTCCGTCCGCGAAGGCGAGCAGGAACTCGCAGCCCTCGGGCTCGAGTCCCTGGATGGAGTGCGGGATGCCGGACGGGAAATACCAGAGATCGCCGGGGCCGACCTCGCCGACGAAGTTCTGGCCGGCCTGGTCCACGGCCGTGATCCGGGCTTTGCCGGCCAGCATGAACGCCCATTCGGCCTCCTTGTGCCAATGCAGCTCGCGGACGCCCCCTTTGTTGAGCCGCATGTTCACGCCGGCGATCTCCTTGGAGATCGGCAGCTCTCGGATGGTCGTTTCCCGGGCCCATCCAGCATTCGTCAGTCGGTTATGGGAATCCGCGAAGGACCAGCGCAGGTTCGGGATCGAGCCGCGATCGGTCTTGGGCGGGGTAAGGATGTCCGGGTTCTCGCGGTCACGGATCGCATCGCGCGGGCCGAGGTCGCGTGCACCGCGGCTGCCGGCGATCGGCTCAGGTGGGCTCTGTTGAGCGGGCGAGGTCTGGGCCGCGGCCTCGGACGCGAGCACGAGCCCGGATGCGGCGATGACGTGTCGTCGTGACATGCTCATAGGGGTACCCTTTCGAGGGGCAGCCTGCGTCGCGTCACCCGCTTGACGCTACAGGTCTGAGGTTTCGATGCGGACGGGGAACCAGGACGGAGGCCTCACGCTCGTGATGCTCCCGTCTAGAAGGCGATCTGCAGGCGCACCTGCCCGATGTCGGCCTGGGTCGCACGCCCGGTCACCTTCGCGGCCGTCGGATCGGCCCAGGCGTGCACGTAGTTCGCCATGATCCGGATGAACGGCTCCGGGTACCAGTTGAGCCCGGCCGTGACGTCCTGCTGGTAGCCGCCGCGGATGTTCCGACTCGTCAGCTCGACCGCCGAGTAGCGGGCCGCGAACTCGAAGACACCGCTCCCGCCACGCGACACGCGCTGGCCGCTTTCCGGCTCGACGCGCTTGAAGACGCCAATCTCGGTCGCGTCGTCGGCGTCGAGAGAGTATTTCGGGCCTTTCCCGTTGATGACCCAAGCGCCGTAGACGTAGCCGCCGTTGAACGTGACCGCGCTCCGTTCAAAATCGCGGTCCACGTCGACCGTCATGAACTCGCTCTGAATTCGGAACGGTCCGTTGGCGTAGGCGGCCTCGAGCCCGACGCGCCCGACCGAGCGCCCGTCCGTGATCTTGCCCGTGTCGACGAGCGACGTCCTGAAGAGGAAGCTTTCCGGCCGGCTACTGAAGGATTGCTCCGGGCCCGCGCGGTTGAGCGAACGATAGCTGCCCGCGACGCCGAGATGGAGGACTTCCGTCTCGGTCAGGATGGGGGCGATGGTCGCCCGCGCCGTGCCGGCGATGCCGCCCTTGTCCACGGTCGAGTTGATGTTGCCGCCGAACACGCCGGCCGACAGGCTCCACCATTCCCCCCGCCCGGCCACCGCGAAACCGGTGTTGCGGGACGGCGTGAAGGTGTCCGCAAGCGAGCGCTCCATGAAAGTTGTGTCGTTGTTCGATTGCAGTTGTTCGAGGCTGAACGGCTCCTTGAAATTGCCTCCGGTCAGGATGAACGGCGAAAAGCCTTTGTAGCTGACGAACAGGTTGTTGATGGGCGTCGACGCGCTCGTCGGGTCGTATTGCAGGTTGAAGATCAGCTTCTTGTCAAAGATGATCTTCGGCTCGATCCACACCCGCCGGAAATCAGCGGAATCCGGGAACTCGCGCGAGACGGCACGACTCCCCCCCGAGCCGAAATCGGCGTGCAGCCGTCCGCCGAGGTGGAACTCAAACTCGTCGTTGGAACCGGCGCGCAGGGAGAACCCCTTCGCGTCCAGCGTGACCTTGGGCTCCTCCGCCCCCGCGGGAGAGCCGGCCGACGCTGTGAGCGCGAGCGCCACCCAGCCCCAACGTCGTTTCCGCTTTTGACCCACCATCGCTCTGTGCCCTCTCCAGAGATCGTTCGGCCCGCTCGAAGCGCAGCGATCATGCAGCCATCGCCAGTTTCGCCTTGCTCAGGATCCGAACCGGAATGGCCTTGGCGGCCGGCGTTTTCGCCCGCTTGGCGTAATGCCAGAGGGGGATCAACACGTTCAGCTCGGGGTAGTAGCCGCCGCAATTGCCCTCCGGGATGTCATACTTGACGATCGTGAGGCCCCGGATCTCTCGCGCGAACTCGTCAGGAACGTTCGTGACAAGCCCGACCTCCTCGCCGTCCTTGAGGTCGAGCCGGGCCATGTCGTTCTCGTTCATGAACAGGACCATCCGGGTCCCGGACACGCCCCGGAAACGGTCGTCGTAGCCGTAGATCGTCGTGTTGAACTGGTCGTTCGACCGCAGCGTGATAAGATCGAGCACGTCGCGACAATGGTGCCGCATGTCCGTGTCCTCGTCCAAGCCGTCCGGCGCGACGAAGGTGGCGCGACCGCTCGCGGTCTTCCAGACGCGGTCGCGGGCGGCGAGCGGCTTGTGGACCCCCCCCGGTTCGAATAGGCGCGGGTTGAAGTCCTTGAACGTGTCCGGATAGGTCTCCTCGATGGCGTCCCGGACCTTCGCGTAATCGGCAACCCAGCCGTCCCAGTCGACCTTCGGGTTCGGAGGAAGCGTCGCCTTGGCGAGGTTCGCCACGATCCAGGGCTCTGACCGGACATGCTCGCTCACGCGGGTCGCCACCCCGCGCGAGCCGTGGAAAGCCGAGGTGGAATCCTCCATCGAGACGGCCTGAGGTCCGCTCTCCTGCTCGTCAATTTCGATCCGCCCAAGGCAGGGGAGAATGTACGAGATCGCGCCGTGCACCAGATGTGAGCGGTTCAGCTTCGTCGAGATCTGGACGCTCAAGCGCAGCCTGCGCCAAGCGTCTTCCATGCGGGTCGTGTCCGGGACCGCGCGGACAAAGTTGCCGCCAAGTGCGACGAAGGCCTTCACGTCGCCCGAGATGATGCCCTCGCAGGCCTCGACCGTGTTGAGGCCCTTCTCCCTTGGTGGCTCGAAGCCGTACTGCGCGGCCAGCTTGTCGAGCGGGGCGAGTTCCGGCTTTTCCGTGATGCCGACCGTCCGCTGGCCCTGCACGTTCGAGTGCCCCCGAACCGGGCAGATCCCGGCTCCAGGCTTACCGATGTTGCCGCGCAGCAGAAGAAGGTTGACCAGCATCTGGACGTTCTCGACGCCCGTGCGATGCTGGGTCAGGCCCATGCCGTAGATGGCAATGACGTTGCTCGATCGCCCGTAAACCTCGGCGGTCGCCTCCAGCGCCTCACGCCTCAGGCTGGAGCGCGCCTCGATCGTCGCCCAGTCCTGCCCGTCGCAGAAGGCCACGAAGGCGTCGAAGCCGTGGGTGTGCTCCGCGATGAAATCGATGTCGAGAAGGCGCGGACGGCCCTCCCGCACGGCCTCCCGGTCGGCCGCGATCAGGGTCTTGCAGATGCCCGTGATGGCGGCGAGGTCGCCGCCGGCCTTCACCTGGTGATATTGCGTCGAGATCTCGGTCGAGCGCCCCGTCAGCATCTCGGTCGGGGATTGCGGGTTGGTAAAGCGCTCGAGGCCGCGCTCCCGAAGCGGGTTGAACGTGATGATCGGGACGTCGCGCTTGCGCGCTTTCTGGAGCGGATGAAGCATGCGCGGCGAGTTCGACCCCACGTTCTGCCCGAAGAACATGATGAGGTCCGAATCCTCGAAGTCGTCGAGAACCGTCGTTCCGACCGGCACGCCGATTGACTCGAGAAGACCGATCGAGGTCGGTTCGTGGCACATGTTGGAGGAATCGGGCAGGTTGTTGTGCCCGTAAAGCCGGGCGAACAGCGCGTACATGTAGCTCGTCTCTAGCGAGGCCCGGCCCGACGTGTAGAAGACGGCGCTCTTCGGCTCGAGCGCCTTCAGTTCGCGACCGATCTCAGCGAGCGCATCTTCCCAGGCGACCGGGACGTAATGGTCCGTCGGCGCGTCGTAACGCATCGGATGGGTGAGCCGCCCTTTTTCCTCCAGGTCGTAATCCGGCCAGGCGAGGAGTTCCGTCACGCTATGCTTGGCGAAAAAATCCGGCGTGACGCGCTTCGCGGTCTGCTCCCAGACGGTCGCCTTGGCCCCGTTCTCGCAGTACTCGAAAGGGCGAGGCTGCGCCGGCTTCGCCCATGCGCATGACACGCACATGAAGCCGTCCGGCTTGTTCTGCTTCATCATCATCGCGGCGCCGGACAACGGGATGTGCTCGCGCACGAGGATTTCCGCTAAGGAGCGCGCGGATCCCCAGCCTCCGGCGGGATCCGTGTAAGCCACGACCTTGGGCTCGCTCATTGAACAGACCTGCTACCCGCTGAGGCAAGGACGATAGCTGAGGCGCCGGCGAGCCGCTGGATGAATATCCGCATGCCCAGCGCGCGAATTTGCACGTAATATGGATCTGCCCGCTACATCAGCCGGAGTATGAGATCGGCGCCCAAAGCTGCGACAACGGCCAGGCTTTGTAGTTCGCCGCTTTTGGAGGACCCCGAGCCGGCGCGCCGGCGCGCCCTCGACCCCCCGTGGCCCCGAGAAAGAAGAATCCGGAGACGGTCAGACGGACGGACGGGACCTGGACGATCCCTTGGGCCGAAGCTCAACGAGGCTCCTGATCGACGCTGCTGTCGACCATTCGCCGGACCCCGCGGGCCGCGAGTGACATCTCCACGACGAAGGCCACCAGAGCCCCCATGGTGAGAAATGGCGCCGCCGAACAGGAGAAAAAAGGAGGCCCTCAGCGCCCGCGCCCCGGACCTCTCCTAGAAAGAGTACCAGGACTGCTCCGCAGGTGAGAGTTCCAGCTAACGCCGCAAGCAGGACTGCCCGTCAAGCGCAACAGATCGCCAGCGCAGGATGCGAAGGCGAGTCTCACGATCGATTTCCTCGCGCAGAGTGGTCAGCGCGTCCGCCTGATCGGCGACTCGCCCAAGTCTCACCGCGAAGACGTTCAAGAGTGCGGCAATACCTGAAGGCAGGAATACAGGGTCAGCGCGAGCTGAACGATCCGCGCGGCAGCTTCCATCGAAGCGTCAGCCATGCCAGCCTCGATCTCTCAAAGAGCCCCGGAGAAGCGAGAATCGAGGCTGGATCTACCTCGGAAAATAGATCGGCCTCCTCGTGCGGAAGCCCGCGGCGCTGGGACCAGCGGTGGCTTATTGACCTTTGCTGGCGCATGTCTGTCGGCTAAACGCGTCCGCCTCGGTCAAGGCCCGGGGCCTGATTCAAACGCTACGTCGAGGTGCACCGGCCCGTGAAGGGTGTTTGCGATGGGTGACCACAAGACGGCGTGCGCGATGAGCGGGCGTAGCGCCTCTGGGGATGCATCCGCATCCATGAGCACGATCACGCGGATGGCCTCGAACCCGATCGCGCTTGGCTCCTCGCCGATCGGCGCCCACATGGGACTACTGGCAACATCAACCTCGAGATCCAGCGTGAGACTGCGGAGGGTGATGCTGTTGTTGCCCTCGAACGACCGGACACGGTCACGGGATGACGCGAGCCCTGATGAACTCGCGGGGTGAACGGTAGCCGAGGGCTCGGTGCGGGTGAACCTCGTTGTAGTGGGCGATCCAGGCAGGAAGCTGTCGGACGACGGTTTCAGCATCCGGCCTCGGGCTGACGCGGACGCTCTCCAGAACGATCCGGAGCTTCTCGTCCGCCGACCAGCGTCGCCGACGACCGGTCTCGACGATCTCAAGCCGCCCGAAGGCACTGTGCGTATGACTGTCCATACGCACTGCTCTCAACACCGACCCGACCCCCGCAAGGCGGCTCTCACCGGAGGCTCACGGTTCGTGTGTGTCAGCAGACGGTAGGCTCTCTCGAGGCGCTGACGGAGCATATAGGCGAACGGCGTGCATCCGACTGACCGTCGAAACTCGCGCGCAAAGTGATGTAGGCTGAGGTTGGCCTCGGCCGCGAGCTCGCTCAGCGAGGGCGAACGGGAAACCGGGTCGCCGAGCCGTTCCGCGACAAGCTCCTGAACTCGTAGAACCTGCAACCTGGTCAGACCACCCGATGCGCGACCGTGATGGTGGTCGTGCCTTTCGATTAGCCGACTTGAGACCCGCAGGGCGATGCTCGACAATAGTAACGGATCAATGTCGTCTCCGTCGTACAGCATCACAAGAGGGCGGAGAGCGCAGCGTCTAAGTTCATCATCTGATTCGAGGAAACGAGGACGAACGGAGAATTGTTCATTCTCGCCCGCTGCTCTTGCAAGCTCATCATTGGGACGAACAACTGAACGACGTCCGTTGTTCCCCTGATACGGAACTGCGTCGCTTCGTTCGGATCTGCAACGGTCAAGCGACCGATGCAGCTAGGTTTGTGAGCCCAGGTCCCCCTCCAGCGTCGCTCGATCCGGTGTTCGTCCGAGAGCGTCAGCACCAAGCCAACTGCGTCCTCGCTACCGAGTTCGAGCTCGGCATCGCCGTGCCGCCAGCGCGCTACTGTGAGTGGCCTTTTCGGGTGTGGCACGGGCGCACTGACCGCAACGGGCGTGCCCAACACGCCGATCGTGTTGAGGAAAATATCCATACGAGGCTGCACCTCCTATCGAAACCCCAGGGCGGCTTGCCGAGACGCCGGCCTGGCTGGCCGAAGCTCGCTGAGGCGCAAGTCCTGCTGAGGGCACCGGCCAATGTTCCTGTTCAGCAACGTTGATGAGCCGCACAAGCAAAATAACAAACAAAAGCTCATAGGCGGTACAGGCGTAGCGGTATCACCTCCAGCGCGGCGATCCCATTAAGGAGGAAGGGAAACTCGCGACAGTGCGACTCCGCTTCCTACTGATCGGAACATTCAGCGCCGGCAACTGTGTTCTCCTGGGCGATACCCAGCTCTCGGTGCGGGTAAAGTTTCTTCCAAGCCATACGTTACGTGCCAACTCGGTGCGGCCCGGACGGAAAGGCCGCCTAGAGGTCATTGCGGCCGGAGTGTCACTTGTCGTTCCAAGCTGGCCCCTTCCCCCTAGAGTTTCGCAGCGGATGGTGGTCCGAGAAGCCCTTAGTTCCGTCCCAGAGGTCCCCGAAGGCCAGCCAATCCCCCGACGCGGGAATGAAAACGCAGGCGCGTAAAATGAGGGGTGCTTGAAGCTGAACAGACCTGCATCAGCTTTGTACTGGCTCTCCGTGCGCATCGCTCTCGCCTTCCGCGGACGCAGGGCGTTCGGCCCTATTGAGCCGGAGCAATCGCGTCCGGACGGATCGATGTCGGAAGGGGCCGGGCATCGTGGAGCGCGGGCCCTTCGGTGTCGGTTCGCGCCGCCGCAAGGTAGCCTCCCACCACAAAAACGAGGCCGCCGCCGATGTTGCCGATCGTGACCCAGAGGAGGTTCCGAAGGGCCCCGACGAAGCTGATCGCAGGCTGCGGGTCTAGGAGGCCGAGCGACAAGGCCGTCATGTTAGCAACGGAGTGCTCGAACCCGGCTGCAACGAAGGCCATCAAGACCCATCCCAGCACGATGCATTTGGCCGCGTCGCCCGCGACCCGTGTGGCGGTCCAAATCGCTAGGCAGACGAGCCAATTGCATAGAACAGCACGGGCGATCAGTGCGGTCGCGTCCGCCTCGACCTTGTGGGTGACGTAAGTATTTAGGTAGGCGCCGCCATCGGCCAGGGCCACGCCCCCGCCGCCTGCCATAAAGACCCAGGCGAGGATCAATGCGCCACCGAGATTGCCGATCCAGACTACCACCAGCATCTGCACCGCCCGGACCCAGCCGATGCCGCGGCGAGCGAGGCCGAAGCCCGTGTACATCACGTAGCCGGTGAACAACTCCGCGCCGGCGAAGATCGTTAGGATCAGCCCGACCCCGAACGTGGCACCCAGTATCAGAGGCCGAACCCCGGGCGGCAGCCCCTCTGCGGCGCTCAAAGCCAAGATCATGGCCATGCCGATATACGCGCCAGCGAACATCGCCCCTACAAAGAATCCCAGGGGCGAGCGATCCATCGCCTTAGCCTTGTCGCGGGAGACCTCGGCGAAATGGACAATGGTTGGTTCGTACACCAGTCAGTCCCCTCTCCTGTTCACAGGACCCTGGACGTTATGTCGACGGGCGGAGGAATTCCGGAAAACTGAGCTCATCGAGAGCACATCGGGCTCAGGCCGGCACGTCGACCGCTTGCGCGACAGTGCGTTTGCCACGACGGAAAGGTACAGAACCGTTTTCACGTACCATACGCGCAGGATCGCACTCCGCTTCGGGCAGCGCGGTTTCGTATCAGCTAACGTGAGCTACGCTGGCGTCCTGCATCGCTGCACGCGCCTTGGACAGAAGCGCTCGTCTGTCGCGTCATGCCGACGTCGCCAAGGCGATGGACTACATGCTCAAGCGCTGGCCCGCCTCCGAGCGCTTCCTTCATGACGGGCGGGTCTGCCTTACGAACAACGCCGCCGAACGCGCGCTGCGCGGCATCGCTCTCGGCGGGAAGGTGTGGCTGTTCGCCGGGTCCGACCGCGGTGGAGAGCGGGCCGCCATTATGTAGGCCCTGATCGGGACCGCGCGCCTGAACGACGTCGATCCCCAAGCCTGGCTCGCCGGCGTGCTCGCCCGCATCAACGACCATACGGTGCGCGACCTCGACGCCCTGCTGCCCTGGAACTGGAGGCGCGACGCGGGAAGACTGGCAGCATGAGATCGCCGACCGCCGTTGCCCGCCTGAAGGTCACTCTCGACGACGTCGAGCCCTCCGTCGTCCGGCGGCTCATGGTGCCGCTCGACCTGCGTCTCGACCCCCTTCACGCACCTCTGGGAGTTCCGCGCCCGCGATATCGGCTGGGGCATTCCCGATCCGGAATGGGACCGCGGATCGGGTCCGCTCGACGCCCGCATGACCCCGCTGCTCAAGGTCGTCGAGGATACCGGCGCGAAGACCCTCACCTACCTCTACGACTTCGGCGACGGCTGGGAGCACACGGTCAAGATCGAGCGCATCGAGCCTCCACAGCCTGCCGTAACTTACCCGGTGCTGATCGAGGCCCTCGGACGCTGCCCGCCCGAGCACGTCGGAGGACCACCCGGCTACGAGGAGTTCCTGGCAGCTCTCGCCGACCTAGGCCACGAACGCCACAGCGAAATGGTCGAGCGGCATGGCGAGACCTTCGACCCGGCCGCTGTCGACCTCGTCGAACTCGATCGCGCCCTCCAGGACACCGCCCCGTCGTGGAACCGGACCAGGAAAGCCAAGCCGACCTGACCCGCGGTCCTCAGCGGAGGCTTACGTCGTACGAGGCATCCCGCCGGAGAAGACCGACCAAGCCTCCGCCCTCATCAACGTGGCGCGCAACACCGGCGGCTCAATCGGCGTGTCAATCGGCCAGAACGTGCTCGCCGACCGCCTTCAATTCTATCAGAGCAGGCTGGTCGAGTTCTCCTTCGCAAAGCGCCGGTTCCGGGATCGACGCGCAGGCCCAGGCCTTCGACTGGATCGGCCAGCAAGTGCAGATCTAGGCCGCCTACTGGCCCTATATCGACGTCTTCGTTCGCGCTCGGCTTCATCGCGCTGACTGCGGCGCCGCTCGCACTGCTTCTGAAAGGCGGCAAAGCCAAGAGGGGCGCCGGCCCGGAGTAACCTCGTGCCGCCGATCACAGGCGTCAGGCCAACGGTGCACAGCCGCCTACCCCCCCCGGGCTCGCTCCTGCCGCGATCGCGCCGGATGCTCAGGCCGCGCTGACCGGCGCCCTGAGATTGGTTCGAAGCGGCCCGGGCAGGGCCTGCTCGGCCTTGGCAAGGAACTCCGCTTCGTTTCGACGGAAGAAAACGAAGCCGCCGGCCATGAACACGAGCGCGAAGGCGAGCAATCCGATCCCGACCGGTCCAGACACGTGGCTGACGGTGCTGCCGAGGGCGTACGCGGCCGACCCGACCAGCGTCGCCCAGACGCTGGCTCCGGCAGCGTTGAAAACCAGAAAGCGTGACCAAGGCATGCGGTTCACGCCAGCCAGGAGCGCGGTGGTGACGCGAAGCATCGGCACGAATCGCCCGGCGAAGACGATCGTGCCGCCATGACGTGCGAAGAGGTACTGCCCGAGCTTAAGCCGCCCTTCGTTCAAGCCGATCCTCGCACCGTGACGAACGAGCAGGCGGAGCCCGACCCGCCGCCCGACCCAGTAGCCGATCGAATCCCCGACGATTGCTCCCGTGACTGCCGCAAGGATGACCCAAATAATGCTAAGCTCGCCAGAGGAGCCGCCTGAGAGCGCCGCAGCCCCGATGAGCACGGTCTCGCCGGGCAACGGAAGGCCCATGCTCTCCAAACCGACAACGACCGCAATGACCCAGTAGCCGTGAAGAGCGACCCAGTGCATCGGATCGAGAGAGAGAAGCTGTTCCATCGGACGACAACGCCGTTCATCGTCCTTCGATACGGGTCGTGGCGAAGGTTCGAGCTGATTGCGATCCTCACTGATGCGCCTGCGCCCACGCCTTTTCGTATCGGCGGCCGTTGGGCTGGTCACGTTCATGCTCCTGCCGGGAGTGTGGCCGCTGATAGGACGGATTCTTGCGGCATGGGATACCGGCGCCATTCTGTATCTGGGCCTGGCTTGGCGAATGATTGCCGGATCGAGGATCACGGGAGGCGCGAGCATGTCGCTGTTCTGGTTGTCGGATGAGGCGCGGGCGGCGATGGAGCCGCACCCGCCCAAGAACCAGCCCGGGGGCCGGGCGGGTGGACGACCGGCGGGGTTCTTCCCCGCCGGTGCGCATAACACAACCATCAGATCGGACAGGATTCTAGCTCAGGCGGTCTCCAGGTCCTGGCGGAAAAACGGCATATGCTTGGTCTTCTGCAGCACAATCGGAAACAGCATGAGTACGAAGCCTAGAACGCCTGAGACGATGACCGCCGTCGTCGTCAAAACGCCGTCGCGCCACGCACCCCAATAGGCCCATGAGCCGACCGGGAGGAATAGCACGACCGCGGTGATCAGGCCTGGCGAGAAGATGCGGGTTACGATCACCGGCAGAATGTGAAACACGACGGCGTTCACCAGCATGAACCCAGGGAAGATCAGCGCGGCGCCCGGTAGCCGCCATCCCACCATCGCACAGCTGCCACCGAGCACGATGACGATCGCGTTGACCATGTAGAACTCGCTCCACTCGGCCTCTAACCCGAGAACCCGCCGGACCCAGCCGTACCAATTGTAGATGGTCTCCTCGATCATGTGGAAACCGTAAGCGGCCGTCGCGATCCAAAGAATATATTCGTGCGTCATCAGAGCAATCCTCCTTTTGCGGGTCTCATTCGTCATGCCAAGATAAACGGCGACCTTTTGCCGGGCGAACCCTTGCACCTCGGGCACTTCCTCATCGGTTCCCCGAGATTACCCGCCGATCATCCACCTTCCGAGCACCAGGCTGGTTTCCCCGAGAGAGCAACGGTTGGGCCCAGCCTACGTCGCGCCCCGGCTAACAGGTCCTTGCTAAAATGCGCGCCGGGTCCGTCTCGAGCCGGCGTTTTCCAAGACGACTCCTGTATATGGCTCGATAGCCGAGAATGCTTGCGGCGTTTGTGGAGCTGTCAGGGGCCGTCAAGCACGTTCTATTCGGAACGATTGTCCTCCGGCCGTTAGAGCGCCGCCGCTTTCAGGAGGGATTATGATATCGAAGCGGACATCTCGTCCCTATGCGACTCACGCGGTCACGGCGCCCGGCTACTGGATGATTGGCATCTTGTGGCGGGTGCTTGCCAGTGGCGTGCAGACAGGCAACGCGATGTGCCTGCTCGATCAACGCTGCTCGGCGGGATCAGGGCCAACGCGCCACAGCCACCTGCAGGAGGAGGGGCTGTACGTGGCCAGCGGCAAAGTGAAGTTCAGCGCGGGCGGGATGGACCTCGCTGCCGGCGCCGGCTCCCTCGTCACCGTTCGCGCATGAGCCGCCGCACCTTCTTGCTGTTCACAAAGTGGCCCTGGTGGCGCAACTCGGCGGTGACCCGACGATAGCCGTAGGCCTCGAACTCCGCGCAGATCGCCTCGATGCGGGTGAGGATCTCGGCATCACGATCGGCAGCGGGCGCGTCGTAGTAGGTCGATCGAGCGATGCCCATCAGCCGGCATCCTTGAGCGACGGAGAGACCGCGGGGCCGGCAATCACGGACGTAGGCGCGCTTCTCGGAAACCGTCCTTGCTGCAGAGCCCCCTTTAAGAACTCGATCTCGAGCGCCTGGCGGCCGACCATTCGCTCCAGCGTTGCGATCTTAGCCTCGCAATCCGCCAGCAGGTTGGCGGCGTCGATGTCAGGATCGAACTCGCCGGCCTCGGATTTGGCGATCCAGATGCGGATCAGGTTGCGCGAGAGGTCGTGCTGTCGTGCCAGGCGTTGAGGGTCGCGCCGGGGGCGTACTCCTGTACGATCCGATTCTTGAGCGCGAGACTGTGGATGCGATGTCGAGCCATGAGCCTTATTCCTGCAAGGCTCAGACCCCTGGTCAATCGTCAGTGATCGGTGTGTCCGAATGAAAGGGCGCACTCCAATCAGGGGTCAAGGTTCGACGCCGATTGACACTCGCAATCAGTTCGCGTTGGGACGCCGAGCGAACGGCGCGGCACCTCAGCGGTCCCAGGCTCCATAAGAACTCGATGGTCCGATCGATACCCGTCCCGGCCCACCCCTAAACCCGGTCGTCGTCCTGAGCCGTGCCGGCCACGGCATCATGGGGCGGATTGTCGGCCGGGGTCGGGCCGACGGCAAGGGCGGGGAACTCGTTCACCGCGCGGCGCTGCTGTCGACCACCCGTCTGACGCCCCGCGCCGCCAGCAACATCTCGAGGACGAAGGCGACCAATGCGCCCATGGTGAGAACGATAGCGCCGCCGAACAACAGGAACAGCACCATGGCGGCGCTCGACCCTCTCACCTCGCCGAGGAAAAGGACCAGGACGGCGCCGCAGGTCAGGGTCCCGGCCAAAGCCGCCAAAACAACCGCCCAGTCCAGTGCGATCGATCGCCACCGGAGGAGGCGCAGACGTGCGTGACGAGTGACCTCATCGGGCTGATCGGCCAGGGCGTCGGCCTGGTCGGCGACACGGCCGAGCCGCGACGCAAACACGTTCAACAGCGCGGCGATGCCAGAGAGGAGGAAGACGGGCGTGAGGGCGAGTTGGACGATCCGCGCGGCGTTATCGAGAGTCTCACCTGTCATGCTCTGCACCCCGGCAGCGCCCGAACGGCACCCGCCGCGCTGGGTTTCGGCGGGACCTGGTGTGCAGTGTCCGGCACTGAGTTTCCGCAGTTCCGGCCGGGGCGAAGCTTCATCGGAAGAGCCTTGAAGTGCAGGCGCGACTCGGGCGACGCGTCAGAGCAATCCTGCCCCTACATAGATGACCAGCGCCAGAACCTTGGTGTTGAACAGGAACGAAAGGACGGTGTGAGCGAGCACGAGGCGACGCATCGGGCGCGAACATACCCCGACATCCGACGTCTCAGCCCCAGCCCTGTCGAACGCTCGAGAGCTGTCCGGAAACACTCCGGTTGAGGATCAGAGTAAGTATGCGACCGCAAGCCAACTGCTTCACCCTGTGGCCATCCCCGTGGAGTAAAAAAGATAACGGCCTTTTGTCTCTGGGAGAGACGTTGCCGAGAGGCCTCTACGCCCTGGTCTGGCGGATCAGCAGCAACGATCAGGTCTGGCTGTGCATTATGTCGGGTCTTATCGCCGTCCTGAATACCGTGCCGATCGAAATCCAGCGGCGTGTCGTCGACCACTCGCTGAAGGAGGCGAGCTTTCGGGCGCTCGCCCTGTTCGTTGCGGCGTACGCATGTGCAGTCCTGCTGCAAGGCGCCTTGAAGCTCCTGTTCAATGTCTATCGCAGCTGGGTCTCGGAACATGCCGTTCAAGGCATCCGATCCCTCATCAACAGATCCGACTGCAACGAGGTACCCGTGGCGAGCGCGAAAGCGGCGGGCGAGGGAACAACGATCTCCATGATCGTCGCCGAGAGCGAACCGATCGGGGGCTTCGTAGGCGAATCGATTTCCGAGCCTCTCCTGCAGGGTGGGATCATGATCGGCGTGACGGGTTATTTCGTGTTCCTGCAGCCGTTGATGTCGCTCGTCATCGCGGCCGTCTATCTTCCGCAGTTCGTGTTTGTGCCGCTGATGCAGCGCGCGATCACCAAGCGTGCCCAGGCGAGGATCGCGACGCTCCGATCGCCAGCGCGGCGATCGTCGGGGAGGCAGACGGATACGGCAGAAGGCAGGAGCAGGACGCTCGGTTCGCGAGCGTCTTCGAGCTGAATATGGGCGTCTACGAGCTGAAATTCTCGATGAACTTTCTGATGAACCTCTGCCACCAGCTCGGCATTGCCGGCATCCTGGGAGTCGGAGGCTGGTTCGTCGTCCGTGGTCAGACGGAGATCGGGACCGTGGTCGCCTTCATCTCCGGACTGGCGACGATCAAGGATCCTTGGACGACCTAACGAACTGGTTTCAAACGTTGATGGTCACCCGGGCTCGATACAGGCTCCTGAGCGACACTCTGCCATCTCCCGCCGCCCGGGAAAGGACGGCCGCGGCGGAAGGCTGAGGAAAGCGTCAGGGTCACCGGAGGCCGGCTTCGAAGCCTTAGGATGAGGCGTCGGTCTCGCTTGGGGTCCGCCAACAAAAGGGTCAAGATGACGAAGCTACCTGCGGCGAGGGGCGTGCCCGCTCCGACCATCCCGGGCTCGCCTCCACTCAAGTCGGCCGGTTTCTTCAAGCGCTTAGGGCCCGGTCTGCTGACCGGGGCGGCCGACGACGACCCGAGCGGCATCGCCACCTACAGCCAGGTGGGCGCCCAGTTCGGCTACGGTCTTGCCTGGACCATGCTGTTCAGCTTTCCCCTGATGGCGGTGATCCAGGCGATCAGCGCCCGCATCGGCGCCGTCACCGGCTACGGCATCGCCCAGAACCTGCGGCGCCATTACTCGCCGTGGCTCGTGCGCGCGGTCGTGCTGCTGCTGCTCGTCGCCAACGTGATCAATCTTGGCGCGGACCTCGGCGCCATGGGGGCCGCGGTGGGCCTGCTGATTGGCGGCCCGGAGCACCTTTACACCGTGCTGTTCGGCCTCGCCTGCATCCTGCTCGAGACGTTCATGAGCTACGCACGCTATGCCGCCGTGCTGAAATGGGCGACCCTGTCGCTGTTCACCTATGTGGCCGTGGTGTTCGCCGCGCAGGTGCCCTGGGGGTCGGCTCTCTACGGCGCCCTCGTGCCGCATCTCGTCTTGGATGCGCCCCACGCCATGGCCCTGGTCGCCGTCCTGGGCACCACGATCAGCCCCTATCTGTTCTTCTGGCAGGCCGGGCAGGAAGTGGAAGAGCTGCACCGCCGCGAAGCATCGGCGCTGCGCCTCAAGCCCCTTGACGCCGCGCCGGAACTCGCACGCATTCGAACCGACACAGTCGTGGGCATGGGGATCTCGAACCTCATCGCACTGTTCATCATCTTCGCCACGGCGGCGACGCTGAACGCCAACGGCGTGACCGATATCCACACGTCCTCTCAGGCCGCGGAGGCTCTCCGGCCGATCGCGGGCGCGTTCACGTTCGCGCTGTTCGCGACCGGGATCATCGCCACCGGCATGCTGGCCGTGCCGGTGCTCGCCGGCTCCGCCGCCTACGCGCTCAGCGAAGCCTTTGGCTGGACGGAAGGCTTGCACCGCCGTCCGCGCGAGGCGAAAGCGTTCTACGCCACGATCGCGGTCGCGACGCTGGGCGGCGTCGCGCTGAACTTCACGCCGCTCGATCCCGTCAAGGCGCTCTATTGGAGCGCCGTCGTCAACGGCGTGCTCGCCGCGCCGCTGATGGCCGTCATGATGGTGATCGCGATGAACCCGCGCGTCATGGGCCGGCTGACGCTGCCGCGGTCGATGCTGTTTATCGGATGGCTCGCGACGTCGGTCATGGCGCTCGCGACGATCGGGTTCTTTATCATCTGAAATAGGTTCAGTGGAGTGGTTGATCCGCGCGGTGGGCAGGCCAAGCCAGTCAAACGAGTCCGCCCAATCGTTCGATCCGGCCGGACAAGGAGTTCTCACGATGGACATCACCCAGCTCATCCTCGACGATCATCACGAACAGCGCCGCCTCTTCGCGATGATCGAAGAGATCGACCGCACCGATACGGCGGCACTCGCCGCTCTCTGGACCCGCCTGTCGGCGCTGCTCGACGTCCACGCCGAAGCCGAGGAGCTGTTCTTCTACCCCGAAGTGCTGAAGCTCGGCACCGGCGCCGGCGGCGCCGACAGCGCCGCTGGCGAAACGAAGGACGCCATCCACGACCAAAACGAGATTCGCGATACCGCCGCGGATGTCGCTAGGCACGATGTGGGAAGCCGCGACTGGTTCAACGCGGTGGACAAGGCCAACAAGGCGAACAGCGAGCACATGGGCGAGGAGGAACGGGAGGGCCTGACCGACTTCCGCCGTCACGCCTCGCTCGAGCTCCGGCACGATCTGGCGTACGGTTCGCCGCGTACGATGCGCGTCATATCACGGGGTCGCCCCGGTCGACAAGGATCCAGCGAAGTACATCGCCTAGAGCCAGTAGGATCGACACGACGATCCCGTGCGACCTGGCAATTCGTGCCCGAGCCGGACAGGCAATGAGGGAGCCGAATGGGAGTTTCCCGACGGGCGTTCGACCTCGACTATGCGGTTCGCCGATGTGGTCGATCGGACGTCGACCGCGACTCTCGGCTGTGAGACTGGTCAGAGGTGGCCATTGTCAGAAAACAGATGTTTTCCGACGCTCCACTGCCCCGTTTCGTGCTGTGACCTTCAGCCGGAGTGGCGGGTTTCATCAGAGTACGGCGATCTCCATGCCCAGGAATGGCGATCAGGATTACGCCACGACCCGTGCGATCGAAGATGCCACAGATGAGCTCGATCGACGTTTCACTCGCGCATAACTCAGGCTGCTCGATCACGCCCTTCGGCGCCGCCCGGTGCCACGGCAAGGCGGAGCCCCACGGCGGTTAGCACCTTGAGCACGGTCTCGAAGGTCGGCGTCACGTCGCCAGACAGCGACTTGTAGAGACTTTCCCGACCTACGCCCGCGCGGCGGGCGATCTCGGTCATCCCATTCGCGCGCGCGACGATCCCAAGGGCTTGGGTGAAGGCGGCCGGGTCGGGATTGTCGCGCAGGTACTCGTCGAGAAAAATGGCGACGTCCTCCGCCGTCTCGAGCTCGGCCGCGGGGTCGAAGCGGCGGCCGACCGTCCGGAGCCGGGCTAATGCCCCCGCGCCGAGCGGCCGGTTCGGGTCTAGATCGCTCACACGGCGGCTCCTCCAGAGCCCTCGCAACCGCGAGGGCATTTCTAATGTCGGCCGGCTGGGTGCTCTTGTCGCCGCCGCCCAACACTACGATCAGGGCCGGCCGTCGGCCGACGAAATACACCCGATAGCCGCGCCCGTGGTCGATCCTGAGTTCGCTGACGCCTTCGCCGACGGGCCTCACGTCCCCGGCGTTGCCGTTCGCGAGCCGCGCCAGCCGGGCGGCGATGCGCTTGCGGGCGACGCGGTCGCGCAAACCTTGGAACCACGCGTCGAACGCGGGGCAACAGGATCATCTCGACCATGACTGACGTATCCTACCGGATACGAGAGCGTCAAGCGTCTCACCTGCCGGTCGAAACCTCACGCCGTTTGGGAACCCGGTCCTCCTTGCTCCAAGGCAACCACCTCGGCACGAACTCGCGCGGGACGGCCCGGAAGAAGGCGGGATCGTCGCTCCTCCAGCGCGGCTATGTAAGTCACGTCCGGTCTCGATGCCCTCGGGCCAACGTGCTGTTCTGGAAAACACTGGCTTAGTTGATCACCCGACGAGGGTGCTGCTGGACAGATACTAAGAAGTCCATCGGACTACGCGGCGCTGATCTGCGAAACGTTCAACCCAATCAACGGCGGCGTGATCGGCTTCTCGGGCGAGGGCGACCCGCGGGCGAGGCAGCACGACCCCAGCCGAGACCATCGGTTCCTGGACTCTTTGAGGATTACGGGGCCGGCGGCGGCATTGGTTTCGGTCGGTCCTGCATCTGTGGCCGAACGGTTCGGATTCGTGCCCGCAGCCGCTTGGCTGCTTTGTGCGTCGAGATGACCGCCTTCCGCAAGGAGTCGGTTCGAGCCCGACCGCCCGCACCTTCTCGCCTGCGGACGCATCCCATGGCCTCCAGTCGCGCATGGTAGAGACACTTGCTGCTCGCCGCACTCACGTTACCACCTGGCGCGTCCGCGGCGCAGGAATATCCCGTGTTCGTCGATGAAGGGTCAGACCGAGAAGCCGTCTCGAAACGGGTGGAAAAGGACGTTTGAACCGGGTTCAACAGGCGCGTGCAGGGCGTCGATCTCGACCAGACCGTCGGCCTCGACGAGCGGACGGAGACGGGCAGAACCTCCCCGTCCGAGGATCTCGACTGCGGCACCATCGCCCTGCCTCACGATACGGCCAGGCGCGAACTCCGTCCGTCCCGCTCGGCGTTGGAAGCGGGTCGCCGCGGGAATGGGACATCCGGCGCGGCGACGATGGGTTCTGCCGTCGATAGCAGCAACGACTGCTCCACCCAAAATCAACCAGGACACCAGCGCCGAGACCGGGTTGCCGGGAAGCCCGAGGTAGACGGCTGACCCGATCCGGCCCGCCACCGCCGGTTTCCCCGGCTTCAGCGCCACGCGGAGTGTCTCGCAGGTTCCTCCGGCGAGAACAGCGGCCGTCGCGGAATGATCTTCCTCACCGACGGAGGCACCACCAGTCGTGACCACCATGTCGCAGTCTGCCGCAAGTCCTCGCAGTACCCGAGAGACGGCTTCGACCTCGTCTGGGACCCAGCCCCCGTCCACAACGTTGAAGCCGGCCTGCGCCGCCAGGGTCATCACCATCGGGCGGTTCGAGTCGTAGACGCTCGCCTCTAGAAGCGGTCGTCCGGGCTGTACCAACTCGTTTCCGGTCGAAACAACGCCAATACGCAGGCGTCTCCGGACCAACACCGAGGAGCGACCCTGTGCTGACAGGAGCGCGATGTGGCGGGCGTCAAGTCGCTCGCCGGGAGCGAGGAGGCGGTCGCCAGCTTCGATGTCCTCGCCCCGGCGGCGGACGTTGTCACCCGGGCGGACCACGCGGTTGAGCACGAGATGACCGTCCTCCGCCCGACCATGCTCCTGCATCAACACGGCGTCGGCCGTCACCGGCATGGGCGCGCCCGTAAAGATGCGAACGGCGTGACCTGGAGCCAGCGCGGACGCACGGTCGCCTGCGGCAATGCGGCCTTGTAGCGGTAGTCTCGCGCCCGGTGGCAGCATGCCGCCCTGGAGTGCGAGCGCAAACCCGTCCATCGCGGATTGATCGAAGGCCGGGAGCGCCAGATCGGCGGATACATCCTCGGCCAGAGTGCGGCCGGAGGCCCGGTGCACCGACACCGCTTCTGTTTCCACGACTGGCGAAGCATGCGAGGCCGCGCGTTCGCACGCCTCGTCCAGGCTGATCAGTCCGCCGGCTTCCGAGCAGAGGTCCAACAAGCCCGGAGAGTCGATATTCATGGTCACCTCGCCCGCGGGACCGCACGCGTCCTTTGCGACGCTCCCTGGCGCCTCAAGACAGACGGTGAGAAGCCGGTCGGCGGGATTGCCGGCCGGCTGCATTGGTACGCCCGCTCAGGCCGGAGGCGTGTACTCCTTCTCCTTGAAGGACAGGCCCCGCACAGCTTCCGGTGCGTCCGCTAGCTTGCGAATGTTGCCCCAGGTTTGTTTGCAATTTGGGATTATCCCAGACGTCGCCTCGAACGACGGCGTCGGCCACGGCGAGCCCGAGCCCGTCGAGGTAGATCGTCGCGAGGGCCGAGAGATGCCGCGTCTGGGCTTCCTGCAGACGGCCCAGCACTCGCTCTGAAACGAACACCGCCACTACGGCCATGAAGCCTGCCAGTTCCCTGCGCGAGATCAGGAAGGTGGCGTTCAGGGACTGCGGCCAGCGGCTCAGAGAACCCGGCCGACTTAGCACCTTCGGGCGAGCGCGAACAACCCGGCCCCGACCCTTCCAGATACTTGAGACGCCGAGCTGCCAAAGCCTACCCCGCCGACCCCGACCACCACCGCCCAAACGCCTGCCCGAGTCCCGGTCCATCGACCACAGGCGAATTCCGTGCCTACGGCTGTCGTTATCGTCGAGCCAAGTTCTCGCGGCGTAGCCACGCTGGGCCGACCCTTGCGCTGGGCGAACCGTCGGCGCCGCGGCCCAGACCTCGGTCGGCTTCATCTTCCGGTTCCTTGAGCGCGCACTTCCCCGTATCATCAGAGGCCAACGGCGTTTTTCTGGTCTACAGCATCCGGTCGGCTGGCTGCACGACCTGCGATGCACTCATCCGCCAATCTCCAGCCACCCGTAAAGGCCGTGACACCGTCCTCGCGTGCGATCGCGATGAGCGCCATCCCGAGCCGCGTCGCTTTGTCTATGGCAAGCGATGTCGGACCAGATACTGCCACCAGCATCCCGGCTCCGATGGCCGCTGCCTTGTCGACCATCTCGAACGAGCATCGGCTCGTGATGACGATGAAGCCGGCTCTCGTCCCGAGCCCGTCGAACAGGAGCCGGCCAATGAGCTTGTCGAGCGCGTTGTGTCGGCCGACATCCTCGCGAACGTGAGTGATGCAGCCGTTGAGGTCCGCCCAGCCCGCCGCATGCACGGAGCGGGTTTCCGCATTGAGAGCCTGCTCGGCCTCCAGCTCCGAGACCGCGCGTCGAAGGGCGTGGAGGGGCACCTCAGGGACGCTCACCCTTTGTTCGCAGCCTGAGTCGAGGGCCGCCAAATCCTGAATGCCGCAGACGCCGCACCCAGTCCGGCCCGACAGCGCCCTGCGACGGGCCAAGTGTCCCGCCATACGGTCAGGCACGAGTTCGACGTCAAGCCGGATCCCGTCCACGCCTGTGGTGACCGACACGCGGCGGATATCGCTCGCCGATCGGATAAGCCCTTCGGTGAGGCTGAAACCGTAAGCGAAGTCCTCCAGGTCCCGAGGCGTCAGCATCATGACTGCGAACGGAACGCCGCCGTAGCCGACTTCGACCGGCGTCTCGACCGGAACGGACAGGCGCCGTGCGCGAGGCTCGCCGGGGTCGTAGGTGAAGCTCGTGACCTCCACGGGCCGAGCAGACTCTGCCACGTTCCGCGGGACTCGGGGGTCGGTTGGCGCCCGCCTAGGACCTTGTGGACCGACGTCAGTCAGGGCTGCTGGCGACATTCCGATCCTCCCAATGGTGGCTACCTCTACGAGGTCGTGGGCCGTCCCGCTGGGGACGCAGCCGCGACCGCCATGACGGCCGTGGCGGTCCAGCCAAGAAATCGAACGAGCCCCGGCAGCGTAGAGGCGCCCATGACGCCCGGACCGGCTGCTTGACCGCGTCCGGCGCAGGAGAATGGCAGGCGGTCTCGTGGTCGTTCGGCATGATCGGGCCTGAAGGGTGAGCATGTGAGACATGGTTGCCGGGTCACAGCCGCCGACGTGCTAGCCCACCGTTGCCTCCCCAGCCACGTGCTCGGGATCGCACGTGCCCTGGAGGCGCGCGGTTGAGAGGTCCCGAGGATCTCGAGAACGGCGGCAGCACCCGAGGCGTCAACCCGTCAGCGCCTGCGGGCGCCCGGGGACCGCCTTTCCTTGGCCGCTTCGTCGAACATCTCGAGACACGTGAGCAACTCGACGTAGGACGGCGGCCCGCCCGACTCGATCTCGCCCACGCAGTCCCGGCGGCTCGCGACGGGGAACCCCCCATCGTTTCTCCAGCTGCCCGCGGGCTTGCTGCTCGTCCCGGGCACAATCGCTTGCCTTGCGGCTGCTCTCGGGATCGAGGAGCGCAGCATTGCCGCAGCCTGGGGCCGGATCGAATTGCGCATCTGGGATTGTGCGGATGCCGGGGTGGCGAGCGCCGCCATGGTGGGACCTCATCAAAGGGCTCAAGATGACGCTTCCCCGATTGCCGGCGCTTGCGCTCGCCACGAGGCCAGGAGCATCGCGAGGCCGAGCCGTCGCGGACACGCCCAGCGAACTCGGGCAGCGCGAGTCGGGAGATCATGACGGCACAGCTTGAGAGGGAGCGAGCCCTCCCTCCCCGCGATCCTCGGCCGGATGTGGTCCGTCGCGACGCGACAGCGCGCGGCTGAGCTTGTCCATGTAGATGTACACGACGGGAGTGGTGAACAGCGTGAGCACCTGCGACACCAGGAGGCCGCCGACGATGGCGTAGCCGAGTGGCTGCCGGATCTCCGAGCCGGCGCCGGTCCCGAGCATCAGCGGCACCCCACCCAGCATCGCGCACACGGTCGTCATCAGGATGGGGCGGAATCGCAGGAGGCAAGCCTCGTGGATGGCGTCTTCCGCCGACTTGCCCTCGTGCCGCTCCTTCTCGATCGCGACGTCGACCAGCATTATGCCGTTCTTCTTGACGATGCCGATGAGCAGGACGATCCCGACGATGCCGATGAGATCGAGCGGACGGCCGACGAGCGTGAGCGTCGCCAACGCACCCAGGCCCGCGGAGGGCAGCGTCGACAGGATGGTCAGTGGGTGGATCGTGCTCTCGTAAAGGATGCCGAGCACGATGTAGACCGCGAACAACGCCGCGAGGATGAGCGGCGGCGTCGAGCCGAGCGATGCCTGGAAGGCCTGCGCGTTGCCCTGGAAGCTGGTCGCGATCGAGGCCGGCAGGTGGAGGTCGGCGGCGGCCTGCTGGACGGCCGCGACGGCTGCCCCGATCGTGGCGCCCGGCGCCAGGTTGAAGCTCAATGTGACGGATGGGAATTGGCCCTGGTGGTTGACCGCCGCCGGCGCCACGCTCGGGACGAGTTTGGCGATCTGGCTCAGGGGGACGGCCGTGTTGTTCTGCGAGCGCACGTAGATGCGCTGCAACGCGTTCGGCCCGAGCTGGAAGCGGGGGTCGACCTCGAGGATAACATAATACTGGTTGAGCGTCGTGTAGATGCGGGCGACGTGCCGCTGGCCGAAGGCGTCGTAGAGTGTCGCGTCGACGACCGCTGGGTCGATCCCAAGCCGCGCGGCAACGTCGCGATCCAGCACGACGTTGAGCATGCGAGCCGTCGATTGCTGGTCGCTGGCGACCGCGGTGAGTTCAGGCAGCTTCTGCAGGGCGGCCAGCAGGCGCGGCGCGTAGAGGTTGAGCTGCTCCAGATCGATGTCGGTTAGCGTGTACTGGTACTGCGTCTTCGAGAGCCGCGCACCGATGGTGATGTCCTGCGCGGCCTGCATGTAGAGCGTGATGCCCTGGACCTGTTGCAAGGCCTGGGAAAGCCGCGCGATGACCTGGTCGGCCGTCACGTCGCGCTCCTTGGCGGGCTTGAGGCTGATGAAAACCCGCCCGTTGTTCTCCGTCACGGTCGGACCGCCCGGGCCGATATAGCCGGCCACGTCCGCGACGGCCGGATCCTGACTGATGATCCCGAGGATGGCTTGCTGGCGCTGCTTCATTCCTTCAGGCGAGATGTCCTGGGCCGCCTCGCTGATCCCGTTGATCAGGCCGGTATCCTGCTGGGGAAAGAAGCCTTTCGGGATGATCACGAACAGCGCGACGGTCGCCGCGACCGTGGCGAGCATGACGCCAAGCGTGATCCTCCGGTGGCGGATCGCCACCTTCAATCCCCGGTCGTAGCTGTCCACCAGCCAGTCGAAGAAGCTCTCAAGCGCGCGCGATATCCGTCCCGGCTCGCTCCCCCCATGTGCCGGCAGGAGCTTGGCGCACATCATGGGCGTGAGCGTGAGAGAGACCACGACGGAGACCAGAATGGCGACCGCGACCGTCACGGCGAACTCCCGGAACATCAGCCCGACGACACCCCCCATCAGGAACAGCGGAATGAACACGGCCACGAGCGAGATCGAGATCGACAGGATCGTGAAGCCGATCTCTCCCGCGCCGTCGATGGCCGCCTGCAGGGGGCTCGCGCCCTCCTCGATGTGGCGCACGATATTCTCGACCATGACAATGGCGTCGTCGACGACGAAGCCGATCGCGATCGTGAGCGCCATGAGCGAAAGATTGTCGAGCGAGTAGCCCAGCAGGTACATGACCGCGAAGGTGCCGACGAGCGAGATCGGCACGGACACGGCCGGGATCACCGTCGCCCAGAGCTTGCGCAGGAAGAGCGCGATCACCCCGACCACGAGCGCGAGTGTTAGGAGCAGCGTGACCTGCACGTCTTCGACACTGGCCTGGATTGTCTGGGTGCGGTCGGACGCGATCTTGAGGTCGATGGCCGGGGGCAGCGACGCCTGGAGCTGCGGCAGCGCCTTCTTGATGGCCGCGACGGTCGCGATCACGTTGGCGCCGGGCGAGCGCTGCACCGCCACCGCGACGGCCGGCTTCGTGCCGAGCCAGCCCGCGAGGGTGGTGTCCTGGGGCGACTTCACGGCGCCCCCGATGTCGCGCACCCGGATCGGTGCGCCATTGCGATAAGCGACGATGGCGTCCTCGAAGCCGGCAGCCGTCATGAGCTGATCGTTCGTCTGCAAGGCCGTCGCCTGCTGCCTGCCATAGAGCTGCCCCTTGGGCTGCAGGACGGTGAGGTTCGCCAGGGCGGCACGGACGGTCTCGAAGTCGAGGTTCAGAGCTGCGAGCTGCGCGGGGTTGACCTGAACGCGGATGGCTGGGCTCTGCAGCCCGCCCACACCGACGGTGCCCACGCCCGGAATCTGCGAGATCTTCTGCGCCAGGATGGAGCTGGCATAGTCGCTCACCGTCATGATCGGCAGAATATCGGATGACAGCGTGAGCAGCAGGATCGGCGTGTCGGCCGGATTGCTCTTGCGGTAGGTGGGCGGGTTCAGCAACGCAGCGGGCAATTGTCCCGCGGTCGCGTTGATGGCGGCCTGGACGTCGCCGGCCGCCGAATCGACGGTCCGGCTACGATCGAACTGCAGCGTGATCTGCGCGAACCCCGTGCCGCTGCTCGAGGTCATCTGCGTCAGGCCGGGGATCTGGCCGAACTGACGCTCGAGTTGAGTGGCGACCGATGACGCGACCGTCTTCGGGTCCGCGCCGGGAAGCTGCGCCGTGACCTGTATCGTCGGCGAGTCGATGTTGGGCAAGGCCGCGACCGGCAGGAGCGTGTAGCTGATCGCCCCCACCGCAACGGCCGCGACCATCAGGAGCGCGGTCGCGATCGGGCGCGTGATGAAGCCGGCGGACAGGTTCATGGCAGCATTCCGGCGCTCGCGGTCGTGGTGTTCGGCACCTGCGCCGGGTCGGAGGCGACGACCGTCGTGCCGGGCGTAAGGCGGTATTGCCCTTGCACCACCACGGTCTCGCCCACCTTGAGCCCTTGGGCGACGAGCGCAACGGCCCGCAGCCGCTGCGAGACCTGAACGGTCCTGACGGAAACCTTGTTGTCGGACCCGACGACGAAGACGAACTGGCCCTTGTCGTTCAGTTGCACGGCGTCGGTCGGCACCGTGAGCGCGCCTTTGACCAGGGATGTCGTCAGCTGCGCGTTGACGAACGTGCCCGGCCAGAGCTGCCGGCGCTCGTTGGGGAACGTGGCCTTGAGCTGGACGGTACCCGAGTTCGGGTCCGCCTGATTGTTGATGAGCAGCAACGCGCCCGTGTCGAGCTTCGTCGTGCCGGCCTGGTCGTAGACGTCGGCCGGAGCGGTCCCGCGCGCGAGAGCCGCTTGAACCGATGCGATCTCGCTCGCTGGGAGGCTGAAGACAACGCTGATGGGCTGCATCTGCGTCAGCACCACGAGGCCGTTCGTATCGGTCGGGCGGATGACGTTGCCAACATCGAGAAGCCGGATGCCGGTGACGCCGTCGAAGGGCGCCTTCAACGACGCGAAGTCGAGCTGGGTTTGCGCACTGTCGATCTGGGCTTGGTCAGCCTTGAGCGTGCTCTCCGTCTGCGAAACCTGCGCACGCTGTCCGGTGACCTGCTGGTCGGTGGCGAAGCCGCGCTGGAGGAGGGGCTCATTGCGCGCCAGGTTTGTTTGCTGATTGGTCAGCAGGGCCTGGTCGCGCGCGAGCTGCGCCCGCGCTTGGTCGAGCTGCGCTTGGAAAACCCGGGGGTCGATCTGGGCCAGCACGTCGCCCTTCTTCACCTCCTGCCCTTCGGTGAAGTCGACCTGCTCCAGAATGCCCGTGACCTGGCTGCGGATGGCGGCCGTATTGAGCGCCTGAACCGTGCCGAGCCCAGTCACGATGATCGGAACGTCCTGCTGCTGCACCGCCGTCGTGACGACCGGTACAGCCGGTGGGGGCGCAGCCGCCTGCTTGGATGCCTCGCCCGCAAAGTGCCGCTCCACCGCGAAACCGAGCGCCGCGACGACAATCGCCGCTACGCCCAGTTTGCCCCATAGGAACGCCCTCGAGCGTGGCCGGAGCTCAGGATCGTCGCTGCGCGGCGAGCTATCGACTGCAGGAGAGGACGGGCCCTGCATGCCCACCTTCCCTTGTTGGCTTCGCGCCCGAAGGTTGTTCGGGAGGGTCTCCGCTGCCGCTTGGCTCGGTTCGGCGTCAGGCCGATGATTGTTCATCGCTCGTCTCCCCCCTCCGCCTAAGCGCAACCGACGTCGCGCCTCGACCTTTCTTTGACCGTCGGGTCACTTCCACATTCCGCAGCGCGCCTCGGACCGGGGCGTCCACGCGGCGTCGCCAATGATCGTGTCGACGTGCTCGTAGAAGTCCCAAGGTTCCGTCGAGGCCGCCGGAGCCTTGATCCGGAGTAGGTGCATGTCGTGAACCATGACGCCGTCCGGGCGAATCCGCCCGCCTTTGACATACGTGTCATCGAGCTTCGTCGACCTTAGCTGGGCCAGCACCGTGTCCGGGTCGTCGGTCCCGGCTGCCTCAACCGCCTTGAGGTATTGTGTTGCCGCGGAGTAGTCGGCCGCGTGAAGGGACGACGGCATTCGCTTGAAGCGATCGAAGAAGCGTCGACTCCACAAGCGGCTGTCCGCGTCACGAGTCCAGAACCAGCTGTCCGTCACGTAAACTCCCTGCGCCGCCGAGAGCCCGAGTTCATGAATCTCGTCGATGAAGAGGAACGTTCCAGCGAGCTTCATCGTCCGGCCGATGCCCTGCGCTTTCGCGGCGTTCACGAGGTTGATCCCGTCCGCGTGGCCACTCGCGAAGCCGAGCACCTCGGCTCCGCTGTCTTGCGCTTGGCGAAGAGCGGCAGTGAAATCGATCGCGCCGTAGGCGTGTCGGACCGAGCCGCGGACGGTGCCACCCTCGGCCTGGACGGCGTTGGCGGCAGCATCCTGCATCTGCACTCCGAACGCGTAGTCAGGCGTGATAAAGAACCAGGACTTGGCGCCTGCCCTGATGAGACCTAACCCTAGCGCGCGGCCTTGCGCCGTCGTGTCGTAAGCATATTGGACGGTATAGGGCGAGCACTGCTCTTGCGTGTGAGCCGAGTTCCCGGCGCCAACGGCGATGTACGGCCGCCTGCGCTCGCCCGCCAGCTTCGCCATCGCGAGACTCGGGCCGGAGTTGACACCTCCGATCAAGACGTCGATCCGCTGCCCGTCCAACAGCTCGCGCGCCCGAGCCACGGCAACATTGGTCTGGTTCTGGTGATCTGCCACCTCCACTTCGATGCGCTTGCCGGCGACCATTCCGCCTAGATCTGCGACGGCCATCCGGATGGCCTCACCCCCCGCGGAACCGTCGAGCTGGGCGTAAGGGCCCGAGAGATCGGTGATGAAGCCGATCCGGATCACGTCGTCCGAGTACCGCGCCCGGGCTGGAGAGGGGGCAACGGCGGATACGACCGCGGCCGCTACGATGCACGCGTGCTTCATGTCTCGAAGACCTTCATGCTACGATGGATCCACGTCGCCGTGAGTCAGACGTCTCCGTGGTGCCTCGGTGGATCCGCGTAGGCGGAGCGGTCCCTACTCAGCGGCTGCAGGAGGCCGCGCTCGCGTAACGGATTGAAGGTGATGATTGGAACGTCTCGGTTCCTGGCCTACTGAAGTGGATGAAGCATCCGAGGCGAGTTCGAACCCACGTTCCACCCCAAGAACATGATGAGGTCGGTTGTCTCAAAATCGTCGAGCACCGTCGTCCCAACCGGAACCCCGAGCGAGTCGGCCAGTGCGATCGATGTCGGTTCGTGACACATGTTCGAGTAATCCGGCAGGTTGTTGTTGCCGTACATGCGCGCGAAGAGCCCATACATGTACGACGTCTCAAGGGGAAGCTCGCTCAGACGCGTAGAAGACGGTACTCTTCGGCTCGAGCGCCTTCAGCTCCCGACCGATCTCAGCGAACGCATCCTCCCATGCTACGGGTCCGTAATGATCCGTCTGGGGATCGTAGCGCATGGGATGGGTGAGCCGGCCCTTCTCCTCCAGGTCGTAATCCGCCCAGGCCAGGAGCTCAGTCACGCTGTACTTTGCAAAAAATGCCGGTGTGACCCGCTTCGCGGTTTGCTCCCAGGCCGTCGCCTTTGCGCCATTCTCGCAGTACCCAAAGGGGCGAGGCTGCGCCGGCTTCGCCCAGGCGCAGGAGACGCACATGAAGCCGTCCGGCTTATTCTGCTTCATCATCATGGCGCCACCGGAGAGCGGGATGTGCTCCCGCGCCAAGATGCCTGCCACTGAGGCGGCGGAGCCCCAACCCCCTGCGGGGTCCGTGTAAGGCTCGACCTTGGGTCCGCTCATTGGATAGACCTGCTGCATCTTCTAGGGCAGCACGATAGCGCGGCTTGTGGCGAGCCGTTGTATGAATATTCGCACATCCAACGCGCGATTCTGCACGTAGAAGAATCAGCCGCTACGCTGGCGGGACTGCAATGACCGGCACGCTGAGGAACTGCTGAAGAATGCCGATTTCGCACTCTACAGTCCCAGGAATGCGGAGCAAAACCGACTCGTCTTGTTTGAACCCGGCGTGCGTGAAGGAGGTCGAGCGCCCTACCACTCTGTTGCGAGAGATTAGCGCCGGGCTCAAAGCGGAGGAGTTCGTGCTCTACTACCAACCGCTGGTGGGCGGGGCAAAGCCACGAGTCGTAACCGGTTTCGAGGCACTGACGAGCTGGCGGCTCCCCGTCCGCCGCGTGCTCACCCCAGACAAATTCCTCACCGGAGTTCGAAGACCTCGAACTCTCGCTCGCGTTGAGGGAGATCAACCTTGGCCTCTAGCCACTCTCGGGATCTGCCCCGTGGCTCGCGGCGTCGAGAACATGGAGTAGCTCGAGGCTCTCGGTCCGATGGGACGCAACAGGTGCAAGCTAGTTTTGCATGCCGGAGCAATCTTCAAAGGTTCGTTGGTTCTTCTCGTCATCAATGCACATCTTGTCCAAGCTGCGGGGCCTCCTCTTTGCTAGACAAGCACAGTTTATTCTGGATGTTCAAAAGTTTTACAACTTCGAGTCGCCGGTTTCGAGATGCCGATCAGCGCGGTTCCACGCCCCGGCGACACTTACCAGGCGGCGGCACGAATGACTTCCGCGATCGCCTGTGGCTGCTCCATCTGCGGCATATGCCCCGCATTGGCGATCAGGCCAAAACTGGCGTTGGGAATGGCGCGTGCGAAGGCCTCGCCGTAAGCGGGGAGGACGATGCGATCGCAATCGCCCCAAAGTACGGACGTCGGGATCGCGATCTCCGCCAGCCGCCCGCCTAGGCTTGGATCATGCATGAAGTGATTTCCGGCATAGACATTCAACACCCGCTGGTTGGCCCTCACCCGCTGCGCAGCTTCGGGATCAGGAGATCCTAGCTTTGTCGGATCGGCGAAGGCGAGCTCGGCCAAGCGTTGCGCAGGAATCTCCAGGGGATTGAGGATGGGGCCGGTCGTCTCGGTGGGTTTGATGCCGACCGCGTTAAGCAATAGGAGTCGTGCGATCGCGCGCGGCCGTCGGGTAGCCATCTCCGACCCGATCCAGCCGCCGGCGGAATTGCCGACGACCGTCACGCCTTCCAGCTCGAGCGCATCGAGCAGCGCCAGATAGCAGAGCGCGAGATCACTGATCGACGCCAGCCAGCCGGGACGCTCCGTGCCGTCAAAGCCGGGATGCGTGGGCAGGACAACGTGATGATCTTTCAACAGTGCTAGCAGCTGCTGCATCATCGCCGGCCCGGCGCCGCCATGGAGGAGCAGTACAGCCGGACCGTCGCCAACGCGCTCGACAAGCGGCGTAACGGTTCCGGAGAGCAGCGGAACTGTTGACGGGGTCATGCGACCCCCCCCCCCCCCCCGCAACCAGCGTTCGGCAGCGTCGGCGCTGTCGGTCGGGGTATGGTTGAATGCTATCGAGGCGGTCGGAGCCCCGTGTCGGATCGCGTTCACGACCCGCTCAAACAGTTCTAGCCGCTGAGGCGGCAACCGCACTCCACCGCCGATGACGACGCAGTCCCAATCCTGCTTCGCGAGACAATCCGTCATCGTCGCTTCGGCGCTGTCGTCGGGCATGATCGCACAATGCTCCGCTTGCCAGCCACGCCGGTGCATATCGGCCAGCGTTTGAGCAATTCCTTCGGCAATGGACTTCGGCGTGGTCCCAGGCGGAATGGCTGGGTCGGATGGATCGACCACCTTGGGATCGACACCGATGATTAGAACCCTGGGCGTCATGATCCTATCCTCCTCCTTTTGATCGGGTAGAGGGTTTGCCCGTGCAACCTGCCTGGTCACGTCAAAGCCTCAACTCGGGAACGTCGCTTCCGGGCGTTATCAGGCTCGTCCAACAGGCGCGCCGCCGAAAACCATCCCATGGACCATGGGGCGGGCCATGAAAGCGCTAGGGAAGATAGGCGCGATCAAGGCTCAAAGCCTGGTTCAATGCGACATCGAGGTGCACCGGGCTGTGCAGGGTGTTTGCAACGGGTGACCATAAGACGGCGTGCGCGATGAGAGCGCGAAGCGCCTCGGGCGAGGCATCAGCATCCACGAGCACGTTCACGCGGATCGCCTCGAAACCGATCGCGCTTGGTTCCTCGCCGATCGGCGCCCACATGGGACTGGTAGCAACATCGACCTCAAGTTCCAGCGTGAGACCACGAAGGGCAATACTGCCTGCGACAAGGTTGGCGTGGATGCGCGTGGCCAAGCATGAGCCTAGGGCAGCCAGAAGGGTTTCGGATGGGGTGGCAACAGGCGCCTCGTTGGAAGGTCCAAATCGCTCCTCGACTGCCAGAGGCGGTAGGTCACGCACATAGTTGAACTGCTTGGATCCGCCGGCCGCAACTGTCCGACAGCGCAACCTGGTCCGTGGAGGCGACGGAGCTTGGATGCTCTGACGACCGTCACTCTCCCCGGCGCAGGACGGCGCCGTCTCTGTCTCAGAGGTCGTCAGGTTGATCGTCATTATCGAACGCCTTGAGGTCTAGCTTACAACTCGCGCGCAGGTCGGAACCGGCGAGGGTGTAGGTCACGATCCGATCATGCGCCTCCACACCCCGCGATAGTGAAGCGTTTATGAGCGGATACGCTGCATGATCGCACTGGGCGATTCACCACAGGCGATCTCGACGCTCGCCCGGTGCCACCGCGCTACCGCAGGGTCACGGTCGGAGTGACCGACATCCCTGGTCCTACCTGTCCGGGAGGCCTCTGGTCGAAGGTGATCTTCACCGGGATGCGCTGCACGACCTTGACGTAGTTGCCGGTGGCGTTCTGGGCCGGCAGCAGACTGAAGGCGGTCCCGCTTCCCGACTGGACGCTGTCAACACGGCTAGGAAAACTCTGGCCGAAGGCATCGATCGAAATGTCGACCGGCTGCCCGACCTTGACGCCCGCAAGCTGCGTTTCCTTGAAGTTGGCGGTTACCCAAGCCTCTAACGGAACGAGGATCATGACAGCTTGCGCCTGGGTTGCGAGTTGACCGGGCGCCGCCGTCAACTTGGCAACCCTGCTCTCCACGGCTGCGTAGATCTTCGTCCGAGACAGGTTCGCGTCAGCGCTTTCCTTCTGCGCTCGTGCTTGCGCGACTTGCGCCTCGGCGCTCTTTTGCTGAGATTTCAACACGTTGATCTGTCGCTCTGCAACCCTCTGGGCGGCTTGGGAGGTCACTAGGGCCGCACTCGTCGATCGGAATTCTGACGAGGCCTGTTCGGCCCGTTGCTCCGTGCCGGCCCCTTTCTGGACGAGATCCTGATACCGAACATTCTGTTCCTTCGAGAAGTCCAGCGTCGCTTGCGCCGACACCACCTGCGCGACGGCTTGAGCGATCTGCGACTCCTGCGCCAGAAGCTGCGCGGCGAAGTTCTCAAGGTTCGCTTCCGCCTGCTCGATCTGAGCGGTCGCCAGATTGACGGCCGCGAGGTAGTCGCGGTTGTCGATCTCGAGGAGCAGATCGCCGACCTTCACGATCTGGGTGTCCGTAACAAGGACTGCCACGATGACGCCGGTCACCTGCGGGTTGATCGACACGGGCCTGCCGTCGATGAAGGCGTCGTCCGTACTCGCGTAGTTCAGGGAGTGCTGATACCAGAAGTACCCTGCAATAGCTCCACCGATTACGACGGTGGCGGCAAGTGACACGGCGATCCAATGCGCGCGCAGATTAGCCACAATGGACTGACTCGGTTCGTTCTCTGTCGCCTCTTTCCCTGGGGTAGCATCTAGCCCCCGGTCTTCCGCCTGCGCGGGGGGGGGTCGGCGTTCATGGGGAGCAATGGACGCTGTCCGGAGGGGTGTTCGGCGGCAACATCAATGACGGTCGAGAAGGGCGGCACGGCCGGAACCGTGCGCGCGACGTTCGCACCCATTCTGCGAAACGACCAAGTGCTGCATCTCGGCATTGCGGGCAGCTACCGCGCGATCGACACGTGATGCGCCCGCGTTCTGTTCACGACGACAGCGAGGATGAACGGTGAAGGCCGGACACGCGGCTGCGCTCATGACAGAGCGGAGCATAAGGGCATCGAGGTCCGTCGAGTCCGTGCAATCCTGCGTGCGGGCTGCTAACAAATGCCAACGCCTGAAACCGTCGCTCCCGTTGAACCGGGCCGTGGTGCCCGTGCGGCGCCTAGACGGCGTCTGGTCACGCTGACCCATAGCCAGCTGCTCTGAAGTAGCTTGCGCATTCTTGGCTGCACATGTGCTCGAGGGATGTGCCGGTCCTGCAAGAGCCGTGGGACGGAGCGTTCTTCGGCTAGTCGCAGCAGGATTTGAGCTGGCGAACATCATCTCGATCGGGTGAGGTCGGGGAAGTAGGGCGGCAGGAAGTGCAGCGTGGCGCCCCGCGCCTCGATGGCGGCCCTTGACCTTGGGCTCTTGCGGCTGCCGAGATTGCCCATGACCACGATATCACGGGGCCGAAGGGTCGCAGCCACCCTTGCCGACCATGCGCTCGCCCCGACGACAGTGTCGCCGGACCGGAGCCATGTTGGTCTTGGCCCAGGTCTCATCGACGAACACCAAACGGCTCGGGTTGAGGTCGAGCCCATCGCACCAGCGCGCGCGAGCCGCCGCAAAGTCACGGCGGTCCTGCTCGGCGGTGCGCACGCCTTTTTTGAAGGTCAGCTCCAACGAGGTGGGCCCGAGGGCATGCGGGCACGCTACCCGCTTGCTAAGTTCCCGCAAGGCGGTCGCGCACCGCGTCGGCGATGCAATCCAAAACTGTGCGAATTCGCGGTACTTGGCGATTCTCGCGGTGAACGCCTAGCCAGACTTGCGCGCCTGGAGCCGGGGTTGATGTAGGAACCATCGACAGCGTAGACTCCGCATCCGCCCGAAAGCGCGGTAGGAGCGCGAGCCCGCCTCCACTCGCCGCAGCGGCAAACTGCGTTTCGTAGCTGTCCGCCTTCAGTACGACCTGGGCTCGACCGGCATGTTCAACAAGCCAAGCTGCCTGTTCGGATAGTTCGCGATGGTCTAGCAATGTGATAAGATGAGCCCCAGAGCAACCGCTCTCTAGATCAGGGCCTCCGTGAGCCGCTAGATAGGATCGACTACCGTAGAGACCAAAGGCGACGTCTCCGATTCTACGAAGTAGGACGTCGTGTTGTTCAAATTTGAGGAACTGCAGAGCAATGTGGACGTCCTGAGCAGCCAGAGGCTCGCCTTCCACAATGGGTAGGGCCTCGATCAGAATGTCGGGATGTTGAGCGTGAAGTGCTGCGAAACACGGCGCCAGGAGATGGCTTGTGAGGAGTTGGGAGCTTGCAACCCGGACAACCCCTTCTAGCCGAATGTCGTGGCCTCCGACAGTGCGTTCGATCCAGAGCGCTTCCTCCTCTATCCTTTCGACGTGTGTCCGGACGCTCTCCCCCGCCAACGTCAGTATGTAGCCCTCTGTGGTGCGTTGAAGGAGCCGCACCCCGAGCCTCCCTTGCGCAGAGTTGAGTCGCCGACCGACTGTAGACTGCGTGACGCGTAAGTGCTTGGCAGCCGCAGCCAGAGTACGGTGTCTTGCAACGGCCAAGAAGAAGCGGAGATCGTCCCAGTCCAGCATCTTCGCACTCGCTCCCTCCAATTCCCATATACTCAGGTATCAATTCTCTATCCCCGCAAGGATTGGGCATCTTCGACGTGTCAGAGGAAGTCGTAGCTCCTGAAGCCGGTGCAATTATAGCGGTGTACGCTCAGGTCCGACCCAACGATCGAAATGCCGACGACCTGAGGGGTGGCCGCTAATGCACACAAAACGAAACGCCCCATTGCGGCATCGTCGTTGACCTCGGTCCGGCCTTCGCGGACGAGATCGAGACGCGCGCTCACGCGCTCGGTCAGTCGATACGCCACCGGTTCGACGCAGGGCAGCTTGAACGCGTGACCCGGAGGCTTCATGACCAAAGACGCGTAGCCGCCGAGGGCACTCATGGTGATTTACTTCAGGCCGCTGCGAAGGCGGCCAGTTCGGCGTTGAAGCGATCGGCTTCCTCGTAAAAGGGCGCGTGTCCTGAGTTTGGATAGAGCGAAAGCGTGGCTCGAGAATTCAGGGCGAGCACGCGGTTGGACATCTCAGGCCGGGTGAGCGCATCCCGACCGCCATAGGTCACCAGCATCCGCGGCGGGATCGCAAACGCCTCGTCGACCCCGTTGCTCGAGATACGCCCGATGCCTTCTTGGAGTTCCCGTGGCACCATTCCGTTGTAGACGAGCATTTGCCTGAGCTCCGCTTCCGGTGGCGCTCTCGCGAAGCAGGCACTCAGGAACATCACGATCGCGTTCGAGCGGACCGACAAATCCGAAGAGGCGAGGTCGCCTGCGAAGCCGACCGATACCGAGCCGAGCAGTTCTGGCGAGAGCTTCGTGACGGCGTCGACCAAATTCACGCCTGCTACCCGTCCGTCGCCGTACTTGGCCAGGTAGTGCCCGACGATGAGACCACCGAGGGACCAGCCGACGAGCACCGGGCGGCGAAGACCCGCTGCTACTCCGACGGCGTGAAGATCATCGGCCCAGCGCGGCCCCTCGGTGTAGGCCTCGACGGAGGCGGGCCTATCCGAGTCACCGTGTCCGCGGAGGTCATACGCCACGACCCGAAAGCGCTCCGCTAGGACGTCGATCTGCCGGGCCCATGATAGCCGGCTCTGTCCTAGGCCGTGGACCAGGAGGATTTCCCGCTTTCCCGCATCGCCGTAAGCCCTCACCGAGAGCCTGAGGCCATCGCTCGATTTGGCGACCAACACCTCGCCCACCGCGGCTGTTCGGCCCGCTCCGGACGAACCATCCACGAGCGACCCGCTGGGCGAGGCCGCCTGCACGGGTCGCCCTAGGGCGGAAGCCGCGACACCCGCCATCGCGGCTTTAACAACACTTCGACGGGCAACATGCATCGCGGACCTCTGTCTCGTGCTAGGTTCTCTGCAAAGAAGACCGGGTCACGACTCCCGCTGTACTTGTGTTGAGAAGGTCCCGCGCCCGAATGTCGTCGTGTTGTGACCGCCCACGGGCCTCGCAGTCCGAGCCGGATGACGGGTTCGCAGTTCGCCGCTAGCCAATAGACTACCGCCCGGTCGGACTAGGATCGGAAAATACCTACCGCATCGGATCGGATAGGCTTGAGTTGGCGCGCTTCGAAGCAGAACGAAGAGCGGGCACCCGCCGCCGAATGGAGTTGACCCGGTTCCGTGGACAGTGACGGGGTTGGATCTCAGCTCTCGGACAGCATCTTCGTCTCGTAGGCGATCGGGGACAGGTAGCCCAGGGCGGAGTGCCGCCGGCCCGGATTGTACCAGCCCTTCGATATAGCTGAAGAGCGCCATCCTAGCCTCTGCCTGCGAGGCAAAGCGGCGGCGGGCGAGAAGCTCGCATTCGAGGGTTGCGAAGAAGCTCTCGCACATGGCGTTGTCGTAGGCGTCGCCGACGGAGCCCATCGAGGGCCGGACCCCGGCCTCTCGGCAGCGACCGCCGAACGCCAGCGAGGTATATGTCGTCCTGATGGCGCTAGGCGAGTTCGCCGTGTCGGCGGCGGGCGTTGGCTTGGCTTCCCTGACCAGGACGTGCGCGCGTGCGCGTTCCGGCGTCGGACGGCAACCAACTGCGCGCCCGCGGGTCGGCTTGTCCTTCGACCTCCGCGAAGGGACCGATGACCGCTCCGCTCCGACCTAAAGGGACATCTGCTCGCCATCAGCCGCGAGTGCAAGTCGAGCCAATTCCGGTAGGGACCTCGAGCCTGTTTTCTTCATGATCGCGGCACGGTGGTTCTCCACCGTCCGTTGGCTGATACCCAGATCTGCTGCGATGTTTTTGCTTGGATGGCCAGCAAGGACGAGATGCATGATCTCGCGCTGTCGCGGTGTGAGTCTTGCGACAAGCTTCGTCGCGTTTTCCCGCAGCGCAAATACCTTCGCTCTGTCCCGCGACTGCTCCAAAGCTCGCTCGATGCTCGCGAGCAAGTCATTCCGGCCGATCGGTTTTTCTATGAAGTCAGTGGCTCCCGCCTTCATCGCCTGTACGGCCATCCTGACATCGCTGCTGCCGGTGATCATGATCGCCGGCAAAGAATCGCCCGAGGCGCGTAAGCGCTGAAGCAGCTCTATGCCACTCATTCCCGGCAGGTATGCGTCAATCAAAACGCACCCTTCGCGTTCGCCGGGGTAAGCTGCCAAAAATGCTTCGGAGGATGGATAGACGCTAGCGTTTCGTCCAAGATCCTCGCACATCTCCCGTAGAGCCTCACATACGTTCATGTCATCGTCGACGATGAAGACAGTCGAAACAGCCGGGCTCGGCTCGGTGGGCGAAACCGAGAAGCGCGACCGCGCCGCAACCTGAGACATGAGCCGCTCGATCGTCGCCCTCATCTCCTTCAGCCTGACGGGCTTGCTGAGATGAACGCAGTGCTGGAAGGCGACTTCACGCAACGTCTCCGTCGAGATGTCCCCCGTCAGTATGATGACGGGGATCTCGCGCTCGAACATCTCGCGAAACCGCGTGGCAAGCTGAAGCCCGTTTAGTTCCTTTGGTAAGTTGTAGTCGGCGATTATCAGATCCGGACGAGCTGCCCGTCGAATGCCGAGTTCAACGGCGGCCACGCCGTCGCCCGCGGTCACCGTGTGATAACCCTCCCCGATCAAGAACACCTCGAGAAGGTCGCGCAGTTCTGGGTCGTCCTCCACGACGAGGACCGAGCCTGTATGGCGCGCTCTCGTGCCGGCTTCCTCGTCGATGGTTTCGAGACGAGGCTCGTGTGATCGCGGTGCCCCTTGGTCTGGCAAGTCGACTTCGATCGCGAACACCGAGCCCCTTCCACGACGCGAGCTGACGCGAACCTTGTGGCCCAGCAAATCCGCCAAGCGTTGTACGATCGAAAGGCCCAGGCCGAGACCACGGCTGCGTGCCCTGGAAACGTTGTCGACCTGATGGTACTCTTCAAAGATCGCCTCGAGCTCGTCGTGCGGTATGCCGATACCGGTGTCCCAGACTTCGATGCTCAACATTTGTCCGCGTCGCCTGCATCCGACCAGGACCTTGCCCTCATTCGTGTATTTCAGGGCGTTCGAGATGAGATTTCGAATGATCTGCTCGAGCAGCCTTCCGTCGCTCTGGATCGTCGCCCCGCAAGATAGTACCCGCAGAGCGAGCGATCGGGCCTTCGCGTGGTAGGTGAACTCACCTCTCACCCGATCGAGCAGGTCATCCAGCGCAAAGGTCGAGATCTCTGGCTTGACGATGCCGACCTCAATTTGATTGATGTCGAGTAGGATGTTGAGGAGGCCCGACATCGCGTCCAGGGTCTGCCCAAAGCGCGCTACCAGCTTACGCGCCCGATCGCCCTCGGTCGCTCCCTCCAGCAAGCCGTGCAGAAGCGTTAGCGTTTGCAGCGGCTGCCGCAGATCGTGGCTCGCCGCCGCCACGAAGCGTGACTTGGCCCTGTTCGCCAGCTCAGATCTCTGCTTCGCGAGCTCCAGCGCCTTGGAAGTTCGCCTTTGATCCGTTACGTCCGTGAAGGTTATAACGACCCCCCCTACCTCCTTCTGGTCCCCCCGATAAGTGGATATGCGGCGGATGAACCAGAGCCCGCCGGGAGCCTCGACCTCCCTCTCCATTGGATCGTGACCAAGCAGAGCCGCCCGCGCGTCCGTTGTGAACTGATCGCCGGTCGCCCACGAGCTAAGGTCCGACAGGGCCCTGCCGATATCGCCTTGACCGACGTCGAACAGTGCCTCGATCGAAGGGGTCAGAAAACGAATTCTTAGATCCCGGTCCAGAAACAGCGTTCCGATACCCGTACTGGTCAAGACGTTTCGTAGATCATTGAAGGAGGCCCCTTGTTGCGCCTTCAGGGCCTTGACGTGGTCGCGCAAGCCCGCAAGCCGTTCGTGTGTCCCCCGGAGTAGGCGACTGATCCGAGAGTCCGCGCCCTTGTCGCCCTGTCCTTCAAGCCGGCGGATCGCCTCCAGTAACTCGGTGGCTGTAGCTTTGAGTTCCTTTTCGAGCGCCGCGAGCCGTACCACCTGGAGATCAGCGGGATCCGAAGACAGGCGGTCCGACTGGGATCGTAGGCCTCGTCCCTCGAACGCGGTCGTTGGATCGCCGGCAGGCGGATCTGTCATGCGGCTTCAATCCCGGGCTAAGCCAAAAAGGAGCGTTGCCGGACGAGTATCGGGCTCCCGCCATCCATCGCCCCCGCTAACCTGAACCGTCCAGCCGGCGCCCGCTCCGCGACACTGTCGTTCACCTCGCCTAGCTCTCAGAACCTCACGTGGTCGCGGAGTGACCCGGCAGCCCCCAAACGTAGGTCGAAACTTGCATGGAGGGCGCCGCGTGACTTGCCCGAAACGGTCGCGAGCTACGAAAGGCCGACATAGAGTGCTGCACTGAACGGGACGGGTTGCCGCAGCGTAGGGTCCGCTCGTGCCACGGGCTCGCCGGCCCTGTACTCGCGCACAGTGTCGTGGTTAAACGGCTAGCGGAATGATCTCCAAGCGCGGGGAGAGCGCAGGTCTGTCTCCGGCTATGGCAAACCGTTGGAGGACGCAGTGGAAGGCGAAATCGTTCGGAGGTCCGGCGAGCCGATCCGTAGATCAACTGCTACGCTGCTGTCTGCACACGTCGCGAGTTCGACGACGGTGAAGATCGAGGTCTTGAGAAGGCGAGGCGTTCGAGCGGAGTTCAATTTCGTCCAACCGAGGCCCGCGCTAGTCTGGGAACGACGGGGAGGGATAAGGTATCGAATGAATGTCGATGGCGAAAAATCCGACTTGAGCGGGGTGCTTTCGACAGGTCTCTGCTTCTTCCCGGCATTCGCACCGGTGCTGATGGACGCGGAATTTCAAGAGACTTCAGACTACGCGGTCGCCTTCTTCGATGATTTACAGGAGCACCCCGAGTCACAATGGACGTGCCTGCAGAGGGCGCTCGTCGGATTTCGACACGCCGAGATAGAAAGGAGTTTCGCCGTGGTGTGCCGCGAGGCCGTCGCCCCCGATGGCGCGTTCGATCTGTTGGTCGAAGGGTGGGCCATGCAAGTACGGGGCTATCTCGGGCGAGCGATGGCCGAACCCCTTTCCGAACGATCCCGCCCGAGGGCCAATCAGTTCAGCGGGCCGAAGCGTCGTATGTTGGAAGAGTACCTCCGACTGCATCTCGATGCGAAGATCCAGACGACGGATCTTGCCTCCGTCGTCGGCCTAGGCTCACGCCAGTTCAGTCGCGCCTTCTTTGAAACGTTCCGTGAAACGCCTTACCGGCATGTCCTCGCGATGAGGATCGATCGCGCGAAACAACTCCTGCTGATCACGACGATGTCCATAACCGAGATCGCTTTCGCGTGTGGCTTCAGCCAAGCGCAGCATTTCACGACGGCTTTCAAGCGGATCGTAGGGACGTCACCCTCAATGTTCCGACATTCCTGCCTCACGTAGGGCCGTAGCCGAGCCTGGTTCGTAGTCTTCCAGGACGTGCGCCTTCCTCCTGCGGCAGCTCGTCCGCAGTCAGGTCGGTACCTTGTCGACGATCTTCTGGCAGAGCGGCGGCACGCGAGACGGACGCGTCTTGTCCTCAGGAGCCCGTGAACGCACTTCTCGGCGAAGCGCTCCTGCCAGCGCCAGACGCATGTCTTGGGCCTCCCCGCCGCATGATCGCGAATGTGCTGACCCCCTCGGCCGAGAGCAGCACGATCTCAGCGCGCCAACATGCTTATGGGAAAGTCGTGATCGCTGATAATGCCATCCAGCCTACTGGGGTCGGAGCTCATCAGGTGGTCAGAGGCCTAGGGCGCATGCCCCCAGACGCATGCTCAGAACCAGCGGAAACCCTGTCCGAACTCGCCCGTCAGGTTCGATCCACTGGCGCATCCGCGCATCGACCCTGGCGACTCTTATACCCTATCCGGCTCGTCAGCAGCATTCTCGGAGGCGCAGGCATGAGGTGGCTCTGGTCGCCGCTCAACTGTCCAGCGAGATTGTATTGCTTCGCAGGTCTTTCATGCCGTCGTTTGCGCGCACCTGCGATAACAGCTCGTAGGGTTGCCCGAGAGCGGGCCTGCTCAGTTGAGACAGGCGATTTGCAAGCGGGTCGGGCAAGCGCAGTCTTGCAGCGGCAAGGCCTGAGGTTAGTTGGGCCTCGTCGCGGGGGCCTAGCACGGGAAGGATTCCTCTACTAGCGATCCAGGACAGCGCCACGGTGGCAGGCTCGGACCCAAGGTCGTTGGCGACCTCGACGAGGGCGTCAACGACAGGGCTCCTTTCGCCGCTTGCCGGCACCCGTGTCCTTGCCGTGATCTGCCCGCCAGCCAGGGGAGAGTAGCCCATAACCCCGAGGCCATGCGCAGCCGCCAGCGGAAGGTGCTCACGGTCGGCGCTGCGCTCCAGGAGGCTGTACTCCAGCTGCAGCACTGCTACGGGTGTCCAGCCGCGCAGCTCGGACATGACAGTCGCCGAGGCTGCTCGCCAGGCCGGAAAATTGGAAAGCCCAACATGGGTGACCTGCCGGCACGCACCAGGTCATCGAGCCCATGCATGATCTCCTCCACCGGCGTCACGCCGTCGTCAAAGTGCGGGAAGTAGAGGTCGATGCGATCGGTCCCAAGCCGCCGAAGGCTCCCGATGCTTGCTAAAATTCTGGGTCAGCGGCATGATGGAGGCCAGGCTGCACGGGCCAGCGCGGGTGGTATCGGCGCTGAAGGCCGTCGCGCCTGAATTGGGCGGTGTGTCCAGGACGTCGTGCGGCTGATCGCGGTCCCAGACGCAGCCCGCCTTCGTGGGGTCGCTGGTCCAGAAGGCCTGCGAGGCGGAATCGACCCAGGACGAGGTGCGCAGCGAGCCCAGATTGACGTTCGTGTCGAACGGGACGAGGGCGATCTTGAGGGCGCCCGGCTGCGTGCTGTTGGCTTGCAGCCCGTCGATGAAGCGATGGGCGGCCTCCTTCAGGGTCTCGAGCTTTTTCAGCTCGCTCATCGAGCCGGTATTGTCGAGTACGAGGGCAAGCTCGACCTTGTTGTCGCCAAACATCGCTTCCGCCGAGCTGCTGACCGGTCTCTTGTTGACGCCGATCACGTTCGCGTCCGGCAGAGAGTGCGGACGCGGTGCGAGAAGCTGAAGGGTGGGGCGTTCGCGTCCGGCAGGAGCCGCTACTTCACCCGCTCGAGAACGGAGACGTAGTTCGCGACCGCAGCACTTGCGTGAACTCAAGCGTGACGGCGTCGTCCGCAGGATGGTTCACGCCGAGGTCCCGCCTCGAGTCGACTACATCCTAACGCCGGCAGGTCAAGGGCTGCGGCCCGCGCTGGAGGCGCTGTTGTCATGGGGCGTCGAACACGTCCGCCTCAAGGAATCGGGAAAAGAAGGCGTTGCGTAACCGGTATCCTTTGGGCCTTGCGGGAAAGTAGCAGCAAGCGCTGACGGTTTCTATCCGCTGCAAGGCTCACGTGGCAGACAAACGGGAAGCCAGCGCCAGCCGTGCTCTCGATGTTGCAAACGGCGCCGCTGTTGAAGAGTAGATACGAGGGCCGTTGCGAACATCGGATCAGTCACTGCCAGCAATGGTCGTCGCAAGACACCGACTCCGGCTGCCAACAGGATGATCCGCGCCAACGAGGGTTCTAGCTGCGTCGGCCGGCGGAGTTCTTTATCAAGTCCGCGATCTCCTTCGGGTGGCTGACGAGCGATAGATGGCCGGCGTCTAGCTCAATGGTGGTAGCGTTCATGCGTTTCGCAAAGAACCGCTGTAGATCGGGATTGATAGCGCGGTCTTGTCGGGACACGGCGTACCACGAAGGCTTTGCCTTCCATGCCACGGAGCTCGTCCGAGCTGAGAAGAGCTTGTCGGAGATTGGACCCTGTACTGCGAATAGAACGCGCGCCTTGCTCGGCGCGACGCCATTGGCGAAATCCCTTAGGAACGCTTCCTCGCTGAGCTGAATGAAACCGTCGGACTTGACGATCCCCGCTCCAACGGGCGCCGCTGGGAATTTTGTCGTCAGTTCCGTGTAGTCTTCCCCCAGGTCCGGTGCACGAGCGGCAACGTACACGACTGCTGAAACCTTTGGATCGACCCCGGCCTGGGTGACAACTGTCCCGGCATAAGAGTGTGCCACTAGGACCGTGGGACCATCCTGAAGTGCAATCGCACGGTGGGTCGCCGCCACGTCGTCTGCTAGCGACACGAGGGAATTCTGCACGGCCGTCGCCCTGAACCCCGCCGATTGCAGATGCGCTATGACTTCGGACCAACTGGACCCATCCGCCCAGGCCCCGTGAACCAGCACCACGTTGCGAGCGGTCACCGGAGCCTGGGCCCTGCCGGCACCCACCAGGAGCGACGTGGCGGCACCGGCAAGGAGCCCAGTCGATACTGTCCGTCGATCCAACATGTGGTAGCCTCATCAGCGCTGCCAGCTCAAAGCTACCAAGCGAGTGTCGACGAGAACAGGTTCGGAAACTACGCAAGGCTAGTGGGCATGGGCATACAAGGAGGGAGGCGCCATCGCCGGGGGAACTCGCTCCCGTCGTTCGGCTCGGTGTGCGGAGACATCTTCAGGACGTACCCCAAGAAGCTCGAACGCGTGCCGGTGTCACGCGGCTTCGATGCGGCGCGCTGATTGGCTTGGAGTTCCGACTAGCCGCGCTCAACGCCCCGACGCACTCGACCTTTTCGCCTACTCGATCGCTCGATCGCTCCGTCCCGCGATCGCGAACTGAACACAGGCGCCGCATTGCAGCACGAGCGGGTCTACCACCGTCATGCCTGTAAGGGCTTGGTCGATAACCAGTGGCAGCTCCGTACAAGCGGTGACCACCGCCTGACATCCAGCGGCCTCGTGGGTCCCGAGCAACTCGGCGAAAAAGTCAGCGAAGCCTTTGCGTACCTCGCCCCTCGACAGCTGCGCTTGTATGACTTGTATCGCTTGCCGATCGCTCAGCTTCGGAACATCGACCCGGATCCCGGTAGCCGTCATCGGGGCCGCGTAAAATCCATCCTCCATCGTGAACTGCGTGCCGAGCAGGAGAACGCGCTCGAAGCGGCGTTCCACCAGATGGTCCCGGGTGAGGCGAACCGCATGGAAGAACGGGATCTCGCTCGCGAGTTGTGGTGCGATCAGGTCATAGGCTTTATGGAGGGTATTGTTCGCCAGCATCCAACAGTCGGGACGGAATGAGAGCAGTGTCTCGACCTCTTGCCTCAACAGCTCTGGTATATCGCTCCAGCCTTCATGGTACCGGCTTTTGATAGCGTGGTAGTCGATGCTGTACAGGACTATCCGCGCCGACTGATGACCCTTAAAGCGGTCCTGGATGCCTTCGTTTAGCATGCGATAGGGGAGCATCGTCGACGGCCAGCTTGTGCCGCCTAGAACACCGATCATTCGCAAGGGTCCTACTCCCTCGTGAGCCCCGCAGTGTCGAGACCGAGGCTCTATGGCATGTCTTGCCCGCATTTGCCGCCAAGCTTGCGGCTGCCGTGTACCACGGCGGCCAAGCCACTGCATCGTCGAGACCGCCGCCAAGCGGACAGCCCATGACGTGCAGCACCTCAAGCGGACCGGGACGATAAAGATCTCATGCGAAGCCGTACCAGCTTCGGAGTTTACTCAATGCCGTTCGATGTCGGTCCGGGTACGTTACAAAGCGCGCGGTAGCACAGCATTCTCCCGAGTCGTAACGTCAGGCTTCCCCCCGGAGCTCGCGCGGAACAGATTGATCTCACAATCCCGACCGCCCGCACCGCGCAGCTCGGTCATCCGCCGAAGAGTCGCTCAGGACGCCAGGAGAAAGGTCTGTACGGGCTGGTCGGACCCGATCGCGCTGTCCCAGGCTTACGGCAAGAGCGGGCGCGACCACTTCACCCGCGGCCTACGGAATGAGTGACCCGATCACGGACCCGCGCTGGCTTGGCCGGCACGTTTCGGACGGGACGCCTAGGCACGGCTGGGTAGTTTCCGAGTCTCGCCGCCTTCCTCCACCTAGGCAAGACTGAGTTCGACACGAGAACGCGTCGGAACGACCGACCTTCCCCGATCGAGCCACTGGACGCGCAGCCCTCCTTCGATTTCCCGATCTCTCGGAGTAGTAGCCTGTTTTCGACCCTCGGGGTGCGGGATGAGCCGGCTTCGAACTCTCGCCGTTTGCTGCCGTGCACGTGGCACAAGCAAGCTCACCATGCCTGAAAGCGTCAGATTTTCGGGCCATGGGACTAGCGCGGCTTCCTTCCCGCCCGTTGGGTCCGTGCGAGGAACTCGCGGCGGTCGGCCTGTGAGCGACGGCCTCCCAGGCTCAATTCTCGGGATGAGGGCGAGGCGGGCAAACGGGTGAGGAGTTTTTGCGTGCCGAGGGTCTTAATTGCCGAGGACGACCTGATGATCGCGGACTTGGTCGAGGGTACCTTGACGGAACATGGATACGAGGTCTGCGGAATCGGTCGGACCGTGAGTGAAGCACTCTCGCTCGCGCGCCTTTTCGACCCGGATCTCGCAGTCCTGGATCTGCGGTTGGCAGACGGCGAGCTCGGAACCGAGATAGGTTGTCGGCTCATCGGACGATCTAGGGTTGGAGTTCTGTACGCCACCGCCAACATCTCTGAGGTAGATCTGACGGCTGCCCAAGGCCATGCCTGCTTGACGAAGCCGTACCGAGGAGCCGACTTGGTCCGGGCCCTCGAGGTCGTTGCAGGGATCGTCGCTACGGGAGAGGCAATTCCGCCTTTCCCTCGCGGTTTCCGTATTCTCCCACCGGCGCGGATCAAACGTGAACCGATCACGATCGACTGAAGACGACGCGGCCGAGGTCCGTAAATTGCTCCGACAGCAGGCGGCGATAGCCGAATTCGGCAGCTTCGCGCTCCGCCAGGTGGACCTGCTGACTGTTCTCGGTGAGGCTGCGCGCGTTTGTGCGGACGGCCTCAGCGTACCTTTCTGCAAGGTCTGTCAATACCGGCCCTCGGAAAACGACCTGCTGGTTGTTGCCGGTCAAGGATGGAAGGCCGGAGTGGTCGGCCACGTGGTTTCCCGCGCCGATGAAAGCACGCCGCAAGGGCGGGCCTACGTGACCGGGATGCCGTCGGTTTGCCGCGACTTGCGGCTCGACGGCCAGTTCGACTTGCCGCCCTTCTATGCGTCGCACGGGATCATCTCCACCATCGACGTAGTCATAAGGGGCAGCGATCAACCCTACGGCGTATTGGAGATCGACAACGATCGTCAGCACGACTACGACCAGCACGACATCAATTTCTTGACGGGCTTCGCCAACGTACTTGCGGAGGCGGTTGTTACTTCAGAGCGGACGAAAGTTCTTCATGCCACCATCGACCAGATGAAACTGCTGGTCGAAGAAAAAGACGAAATATTAGCCCAGAAAAGAGTAATGGCCGAAGAGCTGCAGCATCGAGTTCGGAACAATCTACAACTCGTCTATGGAATGCTAAGCAGTCAGTTGAGGGAAACACGAGACATCGATGAGCAGCAGGGCATCAAGGCCATTGCCCGACGAGTGTCCACCTTGGCCCAGGTCTACGACCACCTGCTCGGCGCAGACATGGCGCGGAACGCCGACTTCGGCGGCTACCTGGAGTCACTTTGCGTCAGCCTAGCAGAGTTCCAGGGCATGCCGGACGGGACAGTTACGCTATCGTGTCGCAGCGAGCCGGTTGTGGTCGATCTCGACGTGGTCACTGCCTTAGGCATCGTCGTCACGGAACTAATCACGAACAGTTACGATCACGCGTTCCCCGACGGCCGCGGCTCGATCGTCGCGTGGCTGAGCCGCTCTGGGGAGAGCGCGCAGGTCGCGACAATGGTCATCAGCGACAACGGCGTCGGCTTCAGGGTCAAACCGGACAGCAAGCGACATGGGCTAGGCCTGGTGCGGCGGCTTATCGAACAGGTTCGCGGAACTGTCAGCCTCGAGGCAACCAATGGAACGGTTTGGACCATAGTGTTCCCTGCGCCCTCAGGCGCGCCGACCCCGTCGGGCGCCTGACGGCCCCGCCTGGGCACCTAGCAGTCCTCGGCGCAGATGTGATGGTTTCCCGGTGCTCGGCAGTCCATGCCTTGCATGAGACACGCCGCAAAGGCGACGATCGTATCGCTTATTCAACCCGCGAACCCGACAGCCAGGCCAATCATGCGGGAGGGTTGACTGCAGCCCGTGACGTCCACGTCGCCGCGTCTCGCGCCGGCTCCCTCTGGCTGGCTTCCATTCCTTCATTCGCGCGAATTTGAGGGTGCACTTCGATGAGGCAAGCGCCCCCCTTCTTCGAGGGCTTCGAACAACTCGACTTCCAAGCTGGCGGCGTCCGGTTCAGAGGTGTGGTCGGGGGCCAGGGCCCCCCTATACTCTTGTTGCACGGCTTTCCCCAGACGCATGTCGCCTGGCGACTGGTCGCCCCGCAACTGGCCAAGTCCTTCACGCTGATCGTCCCGGATCTCCCGGGATATGGCGACAGCCGAACGCAATCGGCGACCCCGCGCTGGACGAAGCGCCGGGTGGCGGACGCGCTGGCTGTATTGATGGGAGGGCTGGGGCACCGGCGGTTCGGCATCGTCGGGCACGATCGCGGCGCCCGGGCGGGGTATCGACTCGCGCTGGATCATCCCGATCGGGTGACCGCGTTCGCGTCGCTGACGGTGGTGCCGACGCTCGAGGCGCTCGAAGCCATCGACAAGGACAAGGCGTTCGCCGCCTTCCACTGGTTCATGTTCGCGCAGCCGTTCGACCTCCCCGAGCGTCTCCTGGCGTGCGACCCCGACGCGTTCTTCGACACAGCTATGACGAAGATGAGCGTTGACATCGACCGGTTCGATCGCAACGCTATGCAAGCATATCGGATGGCTTTTCGCGACCCGGCGGTCCGCCACGCTATGTGCGAAGACTACCGCGCGGCTATGAACGAAGACCTAGCTCATGATACGGCAGACCGCGCCGGAGGGCGACAACTTGCCTGCCCGGTCCTCGTCCTTTGGCCCGATGCCAAGATGAGCGCGCTCGAGCCGACGCCGCGGCAAGTCTGGCAGCGATGGGCAGGCGACGTCGATGGAAAGGCGATAGCCGGAGGCCATCTCCAGCCGGAAGAGTCCGCGGACCAAGTCTTGACCGAATTGCTTCCGTTTCTCGCGAGGTCCCGCGCAAGGGCGTAAACGGGGTAGCGCGTTACAGCCTGCAAAGTGACGGTGAAGCGAAGTTTGATCGACGGCCTATTGCGCCAATGCCATGGGAGGGATGACCGGAATGCAATCCTGGTGGAATCGATGTACCTACCGAAAGGATCAATCCGCAACGACATTCTCCCTCGAAACAACGAACTCGCACGCGTGTAGGTCGAGGAACGACGCCTCGTCCGGACGGACGCGCGCCATGTATTCCGGATCGGAGAAGCAACGGGCGAGCGCGTCCACGTCAGCGAACCACAGCTCCGTAATGCCGTCATACTTGACAGGCGGCATTCCGGGGAGTTCGGCCGGGATGGCGTGCTGCTGCACATATCGCCGGACGGTGGCCTTCACGACAGGCAGTGACATAAAGAGGCCCGCGTGGACGCCCTTGTGATGCTCGACGAACTCAGCATGGCTCAGGGACGGCGCGCGGATCAGAAGGACCGTAAATTTGATCATCGTGGAATTCCTGCAGCCGCCCCGCACCCGAAAACTAGTGTCGATCCATCCATCGCGTCATGCTCCTGAGAGGATCGCCACTCCGCGAACGTGAGATCACGCTTCCTCACCGCCCCTGGGACTGTCGAAGATTCCGTCTAGACCTCGTGGAGATGGCAGCCCCGAAACTCTTTCAGCAAGATTGTCGGTGGTCTTGCGTCGCGGGTTCGGGCCGGGATCATCGGGCGTTGAGCATCGCAACCGCCCGGTCGAAGCGGCCCTCCGCTTCGGCGTGGCGGAGAAAACCGACCCGGTCGACGCAGATTTCGACCGGCGTGGGCTGCTGCTTGAACAGCACCATTGCCTCCTCGACGAAAACTCCCAGCTGCATGTAGTCGGAATTGTTCGCCTGACCGGGAGTGAGACCTGTCTGGATCGCAGGCGGCACCAGTTCGATCACTTCGATCCGTCCCCGGAGCTGCTGGCGAAGTGAGACCGTGTAGGAGTGGATCGCGGCCTTGGTCGCCGAGTAGGTGGGCGTGGAGGTCAGGGGCACGAACGCCAGTCCCGAGGACACGTTGACTATTGCGGCGTCCGGCGCTCTAGCGAGGTGGGAGACGAGCGCGTTAGTGAGCCGGATCGGTCCGAGCAGGTTGGTGACGATGGTCGCCTCCGCGTCGGCCAGGTCCCGTTCCGCCGTCAGATCCTCCGCCCGCATGATGCCCGCATTGTTGATCAGCACGTTAAGGTCGGGGTGCTCGGTCAAAATCCGAGCTGTGAATGCGGCGATGTTCGCAGGATCCCCTACGTCGAGAACGAGGAAGGCCATACCCTTGCGGCCAGCGACCGTCTCGTCGAGCGCCTCGGGACGACGTCCGGCGACGATCACGCGATTGCTCAAGTCGTGGAAACGGTGGGCTAGCGCGCGACCAATCCCCGAACCGCCTCCCGTGATGAGGATGGTGTTGCCCGTGGCATTCATAAGTTTGTTTCCACTGCTTAGAACTGTTATAATGGGTCTAGCTCTGGTTTGACGTCGGTGTCTACGACCGCTTTAGCTGACCAATGCGGTCGTTGACCTCGCAATGTCCCTCGTCGGCTCAATCCCGCGTGATTTTCCGTCCGGGCACGCTGCGACTGCTAGGTAAATCGTTCGGACGATTAAATAAGGATCGGAAAATACTCACCGCCCTGTTATGCCTACCCGTCCTGGTGCACCGAGGCCGTCCGGAGAGGGCGTCGGTAGGCCAGCTATCGTCAGCGACTGCGTTTTCGGGTCGACGATCCGGTCGAAGGTCACGTCATCGACGTCGCCCGACTGCAGCGCAGCCTCTTGAGCGTGGTCCCGTCCCGACTCGCCTTCTCGGCGATGAGAGCCGCCTCCGGTACCCGATGACGGGGCTCAAGGCCGTGACAAGCGTGACGCTATTCTCGACGTAGCCGGCGATCATCTTCTCGTCCGGCTGGGTTTTCTCGACGGAAAGCCACAACTTCTCGCGACCGTCGGCAAGGATGTGAGTCGAGTGGAAGATACCCTTGATGATGATATGACACATCGCGTTCAGCTCGAATGCCTGGCTTGCCGGCTGAGATTGCCCCCGAACTGACCGGACACGGTCTCCCACTTGCGAAGTGTGAGGCTTACAACCGTGTCTATGACCAGCACGTCCGATCGAGTTGAGATCATCACGTCCGTCCAGCGTCGTCGGCGCTGGAGCCCGTCCGAGAAGGTCCGGGGCGCGCGCTGGACTGTGAAGTGATCGAGGGCGACCCCCGCCGCCGACGGATCGCCGCCGGATCGATCTCGCTGTGCCGGTCTTTGGGTACAAGAACCACGTCGGAAACGACCGGCGCCAAGGCTGATCCGACCTGGACCACGACGGACCAGCCCGCCCCGACGGCGCGCATTTGACCACCCTCGTCACCCGGGCGAACACGGGCCGCGGCGTCTGGGCCTGGGACAGCCTATCGCTCGAAGGCGAACGAGCAGCACCTGGCCAGCGGGCTTCCTCTCGCGCATCCACCGTAAGAAGCCTCTAGGCCGGTCGACGCCGTCAAACGTCGCCCGCGTGAATTGCGGCAAGTCGAAGGTCCGCAGCGCCGTCGAGCACGTGTTCGCCCGCCAGAAGGGGCCGATGGGTCTTGTCGTGCAAACGATCGGGATCGCCCCGGCGACCGTGAAGATCGACCTTGCCAACCTCGTCTACTACATGCGCCGCTGCCTGGCTCACTCGGCAACAAGCCTACCAGCTTGACAGCAGCGGGGGAGACGCCTCAGAGGCCGAAACTGCCCCCCAGCAGACAAGCCCCCCAACTACGCCCAGGTAGCTAGCCCGGCCCAAACCCGCTCAGGATAGGATATGAGGTTCTTGGAGGCGTCCAGCTTACCGAGCGCAAGCGCCCGCCCTTCAACTCCCTCCGGCTTCTAGCTGATCGGTTCGACCAGGATGACGAGTCCACGCTTGACTTCCCGCAAAACCGCTAGACTTGTCAGACCGTTAAGGGTCGGGAACGCCGCCTGGTACCTTTCCAGAAAGTCCGCGAATGCTTCCATGTCGCGGGCGACCACCGTGAACGTGAAGTCGGCCTTGCCCATTACGATGTCCGCGCTGATCACCAGTGGATCCGCGCGAAGAACGTCCATAAATCGCTCGTGGGTGTCGGGGCGGTCTCGATCGATCGAGCACGAGACGTTGACTCGGACGGAGTAGCCGACCGCCTCGGGCGAGACGAGGGACACGTCGGCCACGATCACCGCGTACTCACGAAGTCGCTTCAGGCGCCGCACAACGCCGCTGTGCGAGAGGCCAATCTCGTCGCCAATCTCACCCGTGGTCAGACGATTATCGACCTGGACTAAGTTGAGGATCTGAGCGTCCTTCTGGTCGATCTGCATCATGGCAGCCTCCCTACAAGCCAGATAGCTCTCGCTTCTATTTGATCGAGCGGTTCCGAATTAAGATTCGAAGGCTTGCTATAGATACTTATCGTGATATACAGCGGCTAAAGTCACGGTCAGTACAGATCAGAGACCATCCGGCCCCAAAACCCGTGTTTTTCACCGGAACTCCGAAGGTGCACCTTAAGCGCCGTACCACGTGAGTTCGGCACGTTGGACCCTTCCTTCGATACACCTATTGCAATGCTCGAGAATAGACTCGGGAATTACGCATACTGCGACATGAAGATAATCCGTTCGTCTTGGTTTGCGGCGTCATCGCGCGAGTCGAACGTGCTGTCGTTGACCTCGAAATGACCGCGTGCGGGAATGAGATAGGCCCTCCAGTGTCGCGCCTGCTGATCGACGAGCAACTGGCCGACGCCCAACGTCGCTCCCAAGCCGCCAGCGTCCGCGCGGATCGGCATCTCCTGCGAGGCCTTTTCATTTCGCTTTGCGGGCTGTAACGCCCGGGACATTGCGGCGGGTTGTCCTCGTCCCCGGTCTGAGGTTTTAGGAAGATTGTGAAACCGAAGCCGGTCGCGTCGAAATAGACCAGTTGGTCCGCTGTCGATTAGGTGAAGCGCTCCCAGGCAGCCTGGCGAGAAATGCCGAGCGCCGCGCCAAGCTGTGCCCAACTCACCTCTCGTGACCTTAAGAGGTCGACGACATGCTGGAGTTGGTTGCTCCTCCCTTGCAAGGTTTCTTCAATCGCCTGAAGGCGCTCTAGTAATCTCTCTGTAGGCAGATGCTGATCTGTCGCCTGGCCTGAGTTACCCTTATAAGTCCCTGCAATGACGCCATTGCACAAGCCCACGCACTCATCACAGATAAAAATGCTGGCTGGTCCGGATACAAGGGTCCTAACCTCATGCTGAGACTTAAAGCAGAACGAACAGTACAGCGAATGAGGGGGTACCGTCCCGCCGGGGACGTTAGCTGGCGCGTCAAGAATCTGTGCTATCGCTTCGGGCATGAATGACCTCCACTCGGCTGATTGCAATTCGTCAGGTATTCCTTGACGCCGCTCATGTCAAGGCTTTCCTGACGCAGGCCAATTCGGCAACCAGGTCAACTTAGCTGATGCGCCGGTAGTGTGTCAGCCTGCAATCCGCCCCGGTTGACGGTCGCGCTCTGGCCCGCCCACGCTTAGCGGGAGCAGGGTGGGGAGCGGTGGAGTGAGGTCCCGGGCTTCGTTGCCGAAGCGGCGTTGCTTAGGCCGACGGTCTGGACCCGTGGGAGATTGATGCGGCACGGGAGGCCTTCGCCCGCCGAGGCCAATTTTGATGGAGGCATCCGGCAGGTAGGCCGCTCAACGCTGTGGTCAGCACGGATCCGCATTGGCGCTCAAGGGTCGTTGAGTGATTTCCGAGGCTAGAATTGCTCCCACCGCAAACTAGCTTCGCCCCAGTTACGGCGGCTCGATCCGTTTAAGCGCTAATCGGCACCGCAGCCCAGGTCCGCAGCTCGCTCGACGCTGGACGGCGCCCTGGCACGGGAGCCTGCGATGATACCAAGCCCGCATGAGTTCGTGCCGAGGAAACACCGGTGTCCCAGATTATGCAGAAGTCAGCCCAAAAGAAGGCTTTTAAGGGAGAAGCAGACCGCGTCCGTCGAAACTTCGTTGTCGCGGCTGAAACGACCTGGACAGCTTTGGGGTTCACCAGGACGGACGGAGACGGGCTCGTTTTCCGTTGGCCGGAGCAGAACGGGCCGCCGCCCATATCCTTGATACCGAGAGGCTCCGGATCCCGCGTGATCGAACGGGGCCTGGGACACGAGTGGGGAGGGAGGGCGCGGCTCGAATATCAGGCCGCGGGCATACTCTGCACGATCGACGTCCCTTCACCGCGGGAATGTCAACATGGCTGAGCTGTTATCCGGCCGCCACATCCTGGTCGTTGAGGATGAGATGATGATCCTCATGATGATCGAGGACATGCTCGCGGACCTCGGCTGTAAGTCGATGACGGCAGTCGCGACCGTCAGCCAGGCTCTAGCCGCGATAACCCATGAAGCCTTCGACGTGGCGATGCTGGACATGAACTTGAACGGTGACAAGAGCCACGCCGTGGCGGCGGCGCTGATGGTCGGCCGGGTGCCGTTCCTGCTGTCGACCGGCTATGACAGCTGCGAGATCGGCGACCGCTACCGGGATCGGCCGATCCTGAGAAAGCCGTTCACGTCCGGCGACTTGGCGGTCGCCATGGCTCGAATCTTAGAAGGAACGCCGCGGACCAGTCGGCCTGGCCAAACCGCGACCGGCACGGCCTGCCGAGCTCCGAAAAACTTTCCTCGGAAATTCGTCCGTGGCTGACGCTCCTTTTCCCGGCATAAAATGCAGTCTAGCTTCAAGACGTCTAAGCTATGGCCGTCTCCGTGGAGGGCGGACGACGGCGGTCGAGTGTTCTACGGCCGCATGCTGCCGGCAAGTCTTTACGGGCTCGTGGGGCGCGTCAGCGGATGGGACCAGCTATGGCTATGCCTCCTGTCCGCGAGTCTTGCCGTCCTGAATACCGTTCCGATTGAGCTACAGCGTCGCGTGGTCAACGAATCTCTTAAGGACGGGAGCGTTCGATCCCTGGTGATCTTGGTTTCGGCCTATGTGGGAGTCATCCTGGCTCAGGGCTGCATCAAGTTGGTACTCAACCTCTACCGGACCTGGGTCTCGGAGCACGCGACGCGCGGCCTGCGCTCATTCTTGAATCGGCGTGAGGAGGGTCGCAAGGACCTTCAGGTTCAGACGGCAGCCAGCCAAGGAACGGAGATATCCATGATCATATCCGAGAGCGAACCTGTCGGGTCCTTCATGGGAGAGGCCATCTCTGAGCCTCTCCTCCAAGCAGGGATCATGCTCAGCGTGAGCGGTTACCTAGTCGTGCTTCAACCCTTCATGTCGCTGGTGATCGCCGCCGTTTTCATCCCACAGCTGGTGTTCGTGCCACTTATGCAGCGTGCCATCACGGTCCGCGCCGAAGCCAGGATTGCGGCCCTCAGATCCGCCAGTGGAGCTCTCGTCGGCGAGGGCGATGGCGACGACAGAAGACGTCAGCAGGATTCGCGGTTCGAGGATGTGTTCGTGCTCAACCTCGGCGTTTACAGGCTTAAGTATTCAATGAACTTTCTGATGAACCTCTGCCATCAACTTGGGATTGCCGGAATTCTTGGGATCGGGGGATGGTTCGTGGTGAGCGGAGAGACGCAGGTCGGGACGGTTGTCGCGTTCATTTCCGGTCTGGCGACCGTGAAGGACCCGTGGGACGACCTGACGAACTGGTACCAGACCATGATGATCACGCGCGCTCGGTACGCGCTCTTGCATCGAGTGCTCGAACGGGAGGGAGCGGCTCCGTAGGTTCAGCGATCTTTTCGGTTCCTGTCGGCGCGCGGACGTCACGCACCCGCAGCGAACATCCTCATTAGAGGTATGTGGCGAACCCTTACGGCCCCTCGTTGCACGCAGGAGGTGACGCGCAATCGTGACCAAGCCGACCTGATCGTTGCGGGCACGGACTAGGAGGTGGAGGTCTCCCCCGGAGCCGAAGCCCTGCTGGTCTACGTCAGTTCTCAACGCCGATCGGGATGGCTCACGCCGCGGCCGTCGCCGCCGCGATCGCGCCGGGCGACCTCGTCCTCGAGCCTCGGCCGGGACTGGCCTTCTCGCCATCTTCGCCGAGCTGGCCGGTGGGCGCCTCGCCCTCAACGAGTTCGCGGAACTCCGTGCCGACCTGCTCGGGCGCTTGTTCCCCGGCGTTCCCGTCACCCGACACGACGCCGCGCAGATCCACGACCACCTCGACGCCGCTGTTCGGCCGAGCATCATTCTCATGAACCCGCCCTTCTCGGCCTTGGCAGGGGTCGATGGCGCGTTCCGGGGCGCGACTTCCCGGCATCTCGCCTCGGCGCTGGCGCACCTCGCTCCGGGAGGCCGCCTCGTCGCCATCACGGGCGCAGGCTTCTCGCCCGAGAGCCCGTCGGGGCGCGCGGCCTTCGAATGTCTGCAGGAGAGCGACCGCGTCGTGCTGAGCGTTCCCGTCGCCGGCCGCGTGTTCGCGCGCCACGGCACCACGATCGAGACGCGGCTGACCGTCATCGACCGCGTTCCGGCCGAAGAGCCTCGCGCGTTCCCCCACCCGGTCGGGATAGTCGAGATCACCGCCGAACTCCTCACGCACGTAGCCGGCCTGCCCCCGCGAGCACCCTGCCTCCCCTCCCCTCCCCGGCCGGTCACAGGTTTCGCGGATCCTGAGCGCGATGTCGCCTCGCATCGCGGCGGCCTCTTGGCCCGGATCAGGCTGGCGCCGCCGCTGACGACCGCCTGCGCCCTGGACAGCGTCGATCTCGCCTATGAGCTCGCCGAGCCCGTCGAGAGCGAGAGCGCGAGCCGGTTTGACGGTATCCAACTCTCGGATGCCCTCTACGAAGGCTACGCGCTCCAGACGATACGCATTCCGCACGCGAAGCCGCATCCGACGATGCTCGTCCAGTCCGCCGCAACTGGCCTCGGTCGCGCCACCGCGCCCGAGCTACCGGCCGCGCCTGCCGGCGATGGTCGTAGACCGCGGCCAGCTCTCGGACGCTCAGCTCGAGAGCGTGATCTATGCGGGCGAGGCCCATGCCAGCTATCTCGCTGCGTCGTGGCTTGTGGAGGCGACCTCCGACACGGTATCGGCCGCGCGGATGACGCCGAGGGCGTGGTCCGCTTCCGCCGTGGCTGGTTTCTCGGGGACGGCACCGGGTGCGGCAAGGGGCGCCAGGTCGCGGGCGTCATCCTCGACAACTGGCTCCAGGGCCGCCGTCGTGCGCTCTGGGTGTCGAGTCGGACAAGCTGATCGAGGACGCGCAGCGCGACTGGTCGGCGCTCGGCCAGGAGCGCCTGCTCTTCACGCCGCTGTCCCGCTTCGCGCAGGGCAGGCCGATCCGGTTCGACGAAGGCATCCTGTTCACGACCTACGCGACGCTGCGCTCGGCCGAGCGCGACGGCAAGGCGTCGCGCGTCCAGCAGATCGTCGACTGGCTCGGCCGCGACTTCGACGGTGTCGTCTCGACTGGAGAGGCCTTGATGGAGCGTAGGCTCGCCGAGATCCCGACGGCGGAATGGGCCGACCTCTCCGTTGACATTACCCCGCGCGAGTACGTCCTCGACTATCTCGCGCATTCCTTTCCGACGCAGCTCTTCGAGCCGTTCACGGACGGCGACGGCAACCTGTCCTCCCGTCGGGTGCTCCGGGACGGCCAGCCGGTGGAGTCGCGTGAAGCCGTCGAACGTCGCGACCGCATGATCGAGAAGCTCGCGTCCTTGCCGCCCGTTGCAGGCGCGCTCGACCAGCTCGTCCAGCGGTTCGGGACCGAACAGGTGGCCGAGGTCACCGGCCGCTCGCGCCGCATCGTCCGCAAGGTAGGCTCGGACGGCGTGGATCGGCTCGCGGTCGAGGCCCGGGCAGGCTCGGCCAACCTCGCCGAGGCTCAGGCCTTCATGGACGACGCGAAGCGCATCCTGGTCTTCTCGGATGCGGGCGGGACGGGTCGGAGCTACCACGCCGACCTCGGGGCCAAGAACCGGCGGCTGCGGGTGCACTACCTGCTCGAGCCCGGCTGGAAGGCGGATGCCGCAATCCAGGGGCTCGGGCGCACGAACCGGACGAACCAGGGCCATAAGGTTCCTACCTATGCGCTCGGCCCCGTTTGGGCCGCTGCCTGTGGGTGCCTATCTGACTTCTCGTGATTGCCGTTGGTAGTGGGTCGCACGTAGGATCAGTTTCAATGGGATGTTGAAAGTGGCGCGATGGACGTCGAGGATTTGCACCTGTTCGTGCGCATTGCCCGGCTGCGGAGCATCAGTTCCGCGGCGCGCGACTTGAACCTCACTCCGGCCGGCGCGAGCGCCAGACTGGCGGCCCTGGAGAAGAGGCTCGGAGCCCGGCTTCTGCACCGAACAACGCGGCAGACCACCCTGACCGAGGACGGCCTCGCTTTTCTGCCTCATGCAGAGCATGTCGTGCTCGCAGCGGAAGCCGCCCGAGCGGCGCTCGGGCGGGAGCAAGCTGTGCCGCGGGGCACCTTGCGGGTAGCGGCTCCGGCCTCGTTCGCGCGCATGCACATCGTGCCGGGCCTGCTCGACTTCTGCAGCGAATATCCCGACTTGGCCATCGACTTGCGCATCTCGGACAGCATCGTCGATCTAGTCGAGGGTGCCTTCGATGTGGCGGTTCGCTACGCGGAACTCAGCGATTCGTCCTTCGTCGCGCGGCGGCTCGCTCCAGATAGGCGGGTGCTGGTTGCGTCGCCCCAGTACATCGAGCGACGCGGACGTCCGAACACGCCTGACGACCTCGCCGAACATGCATGCCTGGTCGTCGGTACGCTCGACCTCTGGACGTTCCGAGAAAAGGGTGGACAACTGATCGAGCGGCGGATCACCCCGAGCCTGCGGATCAACGACGGCGGTGCTGTGCGCGACGCAGCCTGCTCGGGGCTCGGCGTGGCTCTGATGGCGACTTGGTGCGCCGCGGACGAACTACGATCTGGTGCCCTCGTCCCAGCCCTTCCCGAATACCCACTCGTCTCCACGCAGACGCTTTGGGCGCTCTACCCAAGTTCGCGCGAGTTGGCGCCGAAGGTTAGGGTGTTCATTGATTGGCTCACTGAACGGTATGGGGGGCAACCATACTGGGATCGGGGGCTCGAGGCGATCTTAGAATCCGGTCAATGAACTCCGCTCCCCTGCCGCTTTTTGTAACGCGCGCGCAAGGTTTTCGGGTTCGCTTGGCCCACGGCGGCCTGAGTGCCAAGCGCGGCGAGCGAAGGTCTCGGGACGGTCATTGTCCGCTGCCGGGAAGCCAATGGAGCACTCTGCCCGGCCGGAATGGACGCGAAGCCGCCGTGACGTCTTCTGGCCGAAAGGAGAAGGACTGCTTTCCGGCATGCGGAGGGGGAAAGCGGACGTTGCACTCAGGGCGAAGTGGGTTCGACCGCGCGCTTCGCGCGGCGACCGAGGACGGCATCCCAATACGCGACATCGCCGAGGGGCTCGGCGTCCCAGTCCGCAGCAAATCGGTGACCAGGCGCTGACGCATTTCGGCTGGATGGCAATGTTCATCGCGGTGGCCCGCTCCTGAGGTGATCGATCAGGGCACGCAGCTTTGCCGGCTGATGCTGTCGCCGCGGAAAGAACAGAAAGAAGCCTGGAAACGGCGGCGAGAACGATTCCAGAACGGATACGAGCTCGCCTCTTTCCAGATACAGACGGAACGTCTCCTCCATCCCGAACGTGAGACCCGCTCCGGCGCACGCCAGGCGGACCATCACGTTCATGTCGTTGGTGGTGACTCGCGGCTCGACCGCGACGTCGAAGTCACGGCCGTTCTCCGTATACTCCCATCGGTAGGGTGCCACGTGCACGTCGGGACGCCAGCCGATGCACAGGTGGTTGACCAGGTCTCGCGGATGGTCAGGGACACCATTGCGAGCGACATAGTCCGGAGACGCGACGGTGAACTGGCGCTGCTCGCCGGACACAGGAACGGCGATCATGTCCTGCTCGATTACCTCGCCCAGCCTCACGCCCGCGTCGTACCCTTCGCGAGTGATGTCGAACTCCGCGTCGGTGATAGTGATGTCGAGGCTGACGGCCGGATGCGCGGCCAGGAAACCGGCCAGCACCGGGCCTTTGAGGAAGCTCTCGGCAATTGAGGAGACACAGAGACGGAGACGACCCGCCGGCCGCCCCCGCAGCTCCTGCGTCGCTTGCAGGGCCGCTCCCATTTCCTCGAAAGCCGGCCGGATGCTTTCCCACAGCCGCTCTCCGGCTTCAGTCAGATGGACGCTCCGCGTGGTCCTCTGGGCAAGTGCAACGCCGAGCCGGTCCTCGAGCCGCTGGAAGGCCTGACTGACAGCTGAGCGCGTCACGCCGAGCCGCTCGCTCGCGGCCCGGAAGCTGCGCGTCTCAGCGACGGCAAGAAA